>NZ_CALGVK010000073.1:0-24202 GCF_937930195.1 uncultured Empedobacter sp. | reverse complement strand
TCATTTTTATAATTATTAATTTTTAATCTGTCCAAACTTTTGGGTGCAGTCTATAAATTTTGAAGCTTTTTATTTTGATAATCATTTTTTTATTTCCGATGTTCTTTCAATATCATTATAAATAAAACGATTAGCGGAAGCATCATTCCTAAAATATAATAGGTATTAATTTGTAATATAGTTGGATAAAATAGAATAGCAGTAAGCATCCCTACAATTGCGCCTCCTAAATGTGCGGAATGTCCAATGTTACCTAAATTAGTTTTCATCCCGTAAACAGAATATCCTAAATATAGAATGGCAAAAATCCAAGCAGGAATAGGAAGTGCAAAAAATAATCGTAATTCCATTTCAGGAAAAGCTGCAATCGCAGCAAATAAAATTCCTGTTACTCCTCCCGAAGCTCCTACAGCTGAATAAAAGTTTTCTTTTTTATGAATCAATACCGACAAAAGGTTTCCCCCTATAACAGCTGCTAAAAAGACCAAAAGAAACATGCCGTAGCCTATATTTAATTTTGCATTCGAGAAATCTCCAAACAAAAATCCTTCTGGACTTGCAAAAAATGCAATCACAGGGTTTGCAAAAAAATACAAGGTTAACATATTAAACAACAAATGTGTAAAATCAACATGTAAAAACCCAGAACTTAAAATTCTATAATATTCTTTGTGATGCAGGATAGATCCTACCTGAAATTTATATTTATCAAAGAAAGCATGATCATTAAATCCTTTCCAACTTACCAATACATTTACGCCAATTACGGCTAATGCAACGAGTGAGATATCCCCCATTATTCTTTTATATTTTCTTCTTCATTTGTATTCTCCTCTATTGCATCAAACAATGTCGGCTGCTGCTCTTCTTCTGACTCTGATTCTTCCTCTTCTTCTGGTTCGTCGAATGGAAGTGGCTCCAAAATATTTATTTGTTTCAACTTAAACGTTGTTAACTGATTTCCTTGTGCTTTTATACCTTTAACCGTTATAAATTCTTCTAAATTAATCACTTCTGGTTCTTTTTCTACACCTTTCACTTTAGGAAAAATCAGTTCAATTACAGGTAAATAATCTGTCGAAATAACTTTAATTGACGATTTTCCATCTTCTAATGTATAGAAAATTTGAGGAGAAAACGTATCCTCTAATACAAAGCGTTTCACGAAATAACGTTCTTTCTCTGCATCGAAATACACACAAGAAATTGGTTTTGCAGGTTTCCATTTTTCGATAATTTCTAAATCCTCGTCAAAACGATTACTCAAATCAAATGAAACCAATTTCGCTTCACCTTTTTTATTAATCGTTAAAATTTTATCATCTCCTTTAAAAGAACCCAATAAAATGCCAATTCCATCGGCGTTTAAACGTTTTGTACCCGTGTCAAACCAAATTTCACGAGGGGCTAAAGTTGAAACTCCCTCCTCTTTTAATTCTATTTTTTTGATAGGGTATTTAGTAACCAAATTACCTTTTGAAGCACGACCTTTAATGGCTAAATCAGCAAAATCTATATCAAATTTCATTTTTTTGATGCGTTGATGCGTTTTCAGAATAATTGAAACGACTTCTGCTTCTCCATTTGGATTTGCTGAAAAATATAACACTTCTGAACCTTTATTTCCTGCTGTTAAATCATATTCTTTGTCGCGTGTAATTCCGGTTACAGCAAAACGTTTTTGATAAGCAGGGCCATTTTTACCATCGCGATAAATCAAATTATAAATGGTACGTTTATCATTTTTATGCCAAATTCCGATATGAATAATTCCTTTTCCAACAAATGTCTTTGTATCAACCTTAGTTACAATCATGGAGCCATCATTTTTGAAAACAACAATGTCATCAATGTCAGAACATTCGAATAAAAATTCATCTTTTTTCAATGAAGTTCCGATAAAACCTTCTGTTCTATCCACGTAAAATCGTGTATTTGCTACTGCAACTTTTGTTGCATCAATCGTATCAAATGTTCTAATTTCTGTTTTACGTTCTTTACCTTTTCCGTATTTTGTTTTTAGATTTTTGAAATAATCAATCGCATAATCAATTAAATTAGCTAAATGATGCTTTACATTTTCGATTTTATCTTCTAACGATTCAATAAATTGTTGGGCTTTATCTAAATCAAATTTCGAAATACGTTTGATTCGGATTTCAGTTAATCGGACAATATCTTCTTCTGTAACAGGGCGAACTAAGTGCGCAATATGTGGTTTTAACCCTTTATCAATCGCAGCAATTACTCCTTCCCATGTTTCTTCTTCTTCGATATCGTGGTAGATTCTATTCTCGATAAAAATTCGTTCCAAAGAAGAGAAATGCCATTGTTCTTGTAACTCATCTAACTCAATTTCCAATTCCTTTTTCAATAAGTCAACAGTATTGTTGGTGTTATGAATCAGAATTTCAGAAACGGTCAAAAATTCGGGAGTTTGTTCATTGATGACACACGCATTTGGCGAAATAGAAATTTCGCAATCAGTGAATGCATAAAGTGCATCAATTGTTTTATCGAGGCTACTTCCTGGAACGAGATGAATTAAAATTTCAACTTCTGCTGCGGTATTATCTTCGATTTTTTTAATCTTGATTTTCCCTTTGTCATTGGCTTTCAACACCGAGTCGATCATAGATCCTGTTGTTGTTCCAAAAGGAATTTCTGTGATTTTGAGCGTTGTTTTATCTTCTTGTAAAATTTTTGCACGAATCCGAACTTTACCTCCTCTTAATCCGTCATTATAATCAGAAACATCAATCAATCCTGAAGTTAAGAAATCTGGAAAAATTTGAAATTTCTTTCCTTTTAGATGTAAAATTGACGCATCAATTAATTCATTAAAATTATGAGGTAAAATCTTTGTTGATAGACCTACTGCAATTCCTTCTACTCCCTGTGCTAAAAGTAAAGGAAACTTGATTGGTAAATCGATTGGTTCTTTATTTCGACCATCATACGATGGTTGCCATTTTGTTGTTTTTGGATTATAGACAACTTCTAATGCAAATTTAGTTAATCGTGCTTCTATATAACGAGATGCAGCTGCACGGTCGCCAGTGTAGGTATTTCCCCAGTTTCCTTGCATGTCAATCAACAATTCTTTTTGACCAATTTGCACCATTGCATCACTAATCGCCATATCACCGTGTGGATGATATTTCATTGTATTTCCTACAATGTTCGCAACTTTGTTGTATCGTCCGTCTTCCAACTCACGCATTGAATGTAAAATTCTACGTTGAACTGGTTTCAATCCATCATAAATAGAGGGAATTGCTCGTTCTAAAATTACATAAGAAGCATAGTCAAGAAACCATTCTTGGTACATACCAGAAACTTTCTTGATGCTCTCTTGATTGTCTTGCATCATGTTAAATAGCTACTTCTACTTTTTTTTTAACTATAGAATTAGACGAAACAATTTTATCTAATTCTGTCAAAATAATATTAAGATTTCGATTAGATATGAATGCTAAACGAAATTTCACTTTTGTTAAATTGGTAGGATTCTTTTTACTATTGATATAAAAAACAAGTGTTTTAGAAAATAGTCCTTTCTGAAAATCGTACTTGATTAATTTATATTTTGGTAAATCGATTTTGTTTGGTTTTGTATTCAAGAAGGATAAAAATCCTACATTCTTTGTTTCAAATGTTATCGTTTCCCCTTTTGTGTCAATTGCAAAAAATTGATTTCCACTTTTACAACTCACATAAATCAGTAATGCGATAAAAACAGATACAATATAAGGTGGTATTATGTGATACTTGTGCGGTAAAATACCCGTATACATAATGATGTTTAGAATGATTAAAATAACGATTGTGATGTTAAGCATTCTGAAAAGCTGTATCACATTTATATTATTTTTTTTCATAAATATTATAATAGGTTATTAGGTAGATAGAAAGAATTTGATTTATATAATTTTAATTTTTTATAGCTTCTATTGCTAAATTGTTAATAATAAACTCTTGTCTTGTTGGTGTGTTTTTTCCCATGTAAAATTCTAAAAGACTATCAATCGTTTGATCTTTTCCAATCATTACAGGTTCTAAACGAATATCTTTTCCAATAAAATGTTTAAACTCATCTGGCGATATTTCACCTAATCCTTTGAATCGTGTGATTTCAGGATTTTTCACTTCTTCCAACGCTTTTATTCGTTCGGCTTCAGAATAACAATAACGTGTTTCTTTTTTATTTCTTACTCGAAAAAGAGGTGTTTGTAAAATATATAAATGCCCTTCTTTGATCAATTCTGGAAAAAACTGTAAGAAAAACGTAATAATCAACAAACGAATATGCATTCCATCGACATCGGCATCAGTTGCAATTACAACATTATTGTAGCGTAGATCTTCTAATCCTTCTTCTATGTTTAATGCAGCTTGTAACAAATTAAATTCTTCATTTTCGTACACAATTTTCTTTGTTAAACCATACGAATTTAACGGTTTTCCTCTCAAACTAAATACAGCTTGCGTTTCTACACTTCTACTTTTCGTGATTGATCCGCTGGCAGAATCTCCTTCGGTAATAAAAATCGTTGTATCTAAACGCAATTCAGCTTTTGGATCGTTATAATGTTGACGACAATCGCGCAATTTTTTGTTATGCAAACTTACTTTTTTAGCTCGATCACGTGCTAATTTTCGAATTCCGGAAAGTTCTTTTCGTTCGGTTTCCGATTGTTTTATCTTACGTTCAAGTGCTTGTGCAACTTCTGTATTTTTGTGTAAAAAGTTATCAAGATTTGTTTTGATAAAATCATTTACAAACGTACGAACTGTTGTCATTCCTGGTCCAATTTCATTCGAACCAAGTTTTGTTTTCGTTTGAGATTCAAAAACAGGTTCAATGACTTTAATCGAAATTGCTCCAATAATCGATTTTCTGATATCCGCAGGATCATAATTTTTATTGTAAAATTCGCGTACTGTTTTTACAATTGCTTCTTTAAAAGCTGTTAAATGTGTTCCTCCTTGCGTTGTGTTTTGTCCATTTACGAAAGAATAATAGGTTTCTGAATAAGATTTTGAGCTATGCGTCATCGCTAATTCTATATCATCTCCTTTCAGATGAATAATCTCGTAGATTGTTTCTTCTTCAATATTATCTTTCAATAAATCTTTCAATCCATCTTTCGAAAAGAATTCTTCTCCATTAAAAATAATTTTCAATCCAGGATTTAAATAGACATAGTTTCTCAACATTTTATCTACATATTCCTTTCTGAATTTAAAATTCAGGAAAATTGATTTATCTGGAACAAACGTAATTTTGGTACCTTTTCTTAAAGAGGTTTCTTTCTCATCTTCTTGAGATTTCAGAATTCCTTTCTCAAATTCTGCTACACGCGTTTTTCCATCACGAATAGATTGAACACGAAATGATGTCGACAAAGCATTTACCGCTTTTGTACCAACACCATTTAAACCAACCGATTTCTTGAAGGCCTGTGAATCGTATTTACCTCCTGTATTCATCTTAGAAACAGCATCAACCATTTTTCCAAGAGGAATTCCACGACCATAATCACGAATTGTTACTTCATCTTCGCGCAGATTAATCTCGATAGTTTTCCCTGCTCCCATCACAAATTCGTCGATACAGTTATCTACAATCTCTTTCAACAATATATAAATCCCATCATCTTGAGACGAACCATCTCCCAGCTTCCCAATATACATACCAGGTCGCATACGAATATGTTCGCGCCAATCAAGAGTTTTGATATTGTCTTCCGTATAATTTACTTGTTGATCTATTTCTGACATTTGAGTTGTTGAGTGTTAAAACGAGTTTTACAAAAATAAGAAAAAAAATCTTAATATTTTGAAGGTTCATTGATTTGATTTTGAGTGAAATCAACCTATTTTGGAAAATGATTAAATCAAAGTTGCCTCATGCTTCTTCTCTTATTTTTTGTTGAATCAATTGACAAATGAACATCAAGCGATAAATTTAAGACAAAGATTTCATGATAATGATTTTGTTTTCTTAAACAAAAAAAAACGAGTTGCAATTACACAACTCGTTTACTTTTATTTTTTTATAATTTTTCTCGAAATAACGCTATCTTCCGTATAGAAATTAACAATGTAAACTCCTTTTGGCAAGGTTGAAATATTAGCTTCTGACTTCTGAACTTCTAACATTTGTTTTCCTGTAACATCAAATATTTTAACTCTTTTCACCTCTTTTATTCCTGCTATTTTTACGAATCCATTATCTTGGAATACTGTAATTGTAGATTGATTAACATCTGAAACAGCTAATTTTTCTTGTACAACTTTAACATCATCCAATCCTATATATAAAATATCAGAACAATCGTAATGTCTAAAAACCAATTGCACATCTTGACCAGCATAATCAGAAATATCCACATTTACTGTTTTGGCAACATCGAAATAACCACCGTCTAAGGTTTCTTCATAAACAGGCGTCTCAGTACCTACAAAAGTTGTATTTGCAGGAATTACATAAACAGCATAATGTTCTTCAAAATAACCTTCTTCGTTATCTGCAGCTGAAACTTTAAATGTCAATTCGGTTTTATTACCTTCAGGAATTGTGAATATAGGACTTGTTAAAGTATTGTCTGGCGTAAAAACTTGAAAAAACCAAGAAAAAGACCAAGCGAAAGACCCCGTAAACGAAGGCGCTTCTGCTTCTGCTGCTTCTACAAATTGCCAAGTATCTTTATCTCCATCCAAATCACCTATTGTCCATAAAGCTTGTTTTTCTGGTGTATCAAAATTTTCTTCGAAAATTGTAGTCTGAGCATTAATTTGAGAAGCAAACAATACACCTCCTAATAAAAGTAAATTTTTAATCATATCTTATTCGTGTTAATAAATTAGATGGTAATATAATTAAATTCACTCTTCATTTGATTAAACATCCTGAAAAATTTCACATAAATCTACATTTTCACCATAAAACAAATACTTTATTGAATATTATTTACTTCTTTTTAAGATTTAACTAAATTAATCGTACAAAAAAAAGCTCAATCTTTCGATTGAGCTTTCTATATTTCGTTTCAATATATGCTTAAACATTAAATAAGAAATGCATAATATCACCGTCTTGTACGATATATGCTTTACCTTCTACGTTTAATTTTCCTGCTTCACGACATTTTGCTTCAGAACCGTAAGTCAAGAAATCTTCAAATTTGATTACTTCTGCACGAATAAATCCTTTTTCAAAATCGGTGTGAATAACTCCAGCAGCTTGTGGTCCTGTAGATCCTTTTTTAATTGTCCATGCACGAACTTCTTTTACACCAGCTGTAAAATAAGTTTCTAAGTTTAGTAAAGAATAAGCAGAGCGAATCAAACGATTAACACCAGGCTCCTCTAATCCTAATTCTTCTAAGAAAATTTGACGCTCGTCGTATGTTTCTAACTCGTTGATATCCGCTTCAATTTGAGCTGCTAAAACCAATACTTCTGCATGTTCGTCTTTTACCGCTTCTTTTACTTTCGCAACAAATTCGTTTCCATCTTTTGCTGCAGATTCGTCAACATTACACAAGTACAAAACTGGTTTCGCTGTAATTAATTGCAAAGAATCAATAATTTCTTGTTCTTTTTCATCTAATTCCATTTCACGAACATTTTTTAACTCTTCTAAATGAGCAATAACAGCAGTCAAAACTTCTACTATTTTTTGTTCTTCTTTGTTACCAGCTTTAGCCGCTTTTTTAGACTTATCGATTCGTTTTACAACCGTATCTAAATCCTTTAATTGCAATTCTAAATCAATTGTTTCTTTATCACGAATAGGATCGATAGATCCGTCAACGTGCGTAATGTTTTCGTTTTCGAAACAACGTAAAACGTGAATAATAGCATTACACTCACGAATATTTCCTAAAAATTGATTTCCTAAACCTTCTCCTTTACTTGCTCCTTTTACCAAACCAGCAATGTCCACTATTTCTACAACTGCAGGTACAACGCGTTCTGGGTTTACAATTTCTTCTAATTGATTTAGACGTGTATCTGGTACAGAAACCGTTCCTACATTAGGTTCAATTGTACAGAAAGGATAATTCGCCGATTGTGCTTTTGCATTCGACAAACAGTTAAATAAAGTAGATTTACCAACATTAGGCAATCCAACAATTCCACATTTCATATATGTTGTCTCTTTTTTTAATGATTGATTATTAGATCGATGTTCTAATAATTTTGTGCAAAGATAATGATTTCCATTAAATTTATTGAACCGAAGAAACTCTGTTCAATTTTATATTTAAGACATTACCAGAATATGATTTCATTTCGCCCAACAAGCAATCGCATGTAGTATCATAATTCAAATCATAATAATTAGATGTTTTATCAAGATTGATCTTTCTGAATTTGAGTTGAGGAAAATTAAAAACAATAGAATCTGTCACATCTTTTTCATAACCGTCCTGAAAATCAAATTCAATTTTCAGTTTTGATTTAATTTTAGAAACATCCATGATTGCATTACTTTTTGACAATGGAACTTCTACCACTTTCGATTTATAATCCAAAAAGTCTTGTTGCCATTTTCCTTCTATTGTTTTTATGTTATTCGTAGCACAACTTGTCAGTAAAATCAAGAAAATAAATCCTAAATAATGTTTCATAAGTGTTAATTTTAATTGAAAATACAATTATTTTTTTACATTTACTTAAATACTTATTACAATGAAATTAAACGTTTTAATTATTGGTTTTGTAATCGCCTTAAGTAGTATTGTAAATGCACAAACAGCAACAGAAATATTAACTAAAGCTCAAAATCAAGCAAAAGTTGAAAATAAAAATGTCTTTTTAATTTTTCATGCTTCTTGGTGTGGTTGGTGTAAAAAGATGGAAAAAAACATGGACGATCCTCTTGTAAAATCTTATTTTGATGCGAATTATGTCAAGACTTTTATGACAGTACAAGAACGAGCAGAAAAGAAAAATTTAGAAACGCCCGGTGGAGATGCTGTTAATGAGAAATTAAGAGGAAAAGATCAAGGTTTACCTTTTTGGGTAATTTTAGATTCGACAGGAAAAGTCTTAGAAGATTCTCGTGTGAATGGTGAAAATATCGGTGGTCCAGCTTCAGAGGAAGAAGTAAATCAATTAATCACTAAACTTGAAACAACATCTAAAAACGAAAAAGTTAATCCCGAAAAAATAAAAGAAGTTTTTATCTTGAAAAAGAAATAATTCATAAATAAAATCCGCTCAATGAGCGGATTTTATTATTGTGTCAAAACATGAAAAGCTTCTTCCAAGTTTTTATATTGTCCTTTAAATTCTTCAATAGATTGATCTGCGATAATTTTACCTTTATTCAATAGAATTACACGTGAACAAAGCGCTTCTACTTCTTGCATAATATGCGTCGATAAAATCACTGTTTTTTCTTTTCCAATTTCACGAATAACTTCTCTTATTTCTATAATTTGATTTGGATCCAAACCATTTGTAGGCTCATCTAAAATTAATATTTCTGGACTCGAAATAATCGCTTGAGCCAATCCGACACGTTGTTTATAACCTTTTGATAACTGATGAATTTTCTTGTGTTTTTCGGGAGATAACCCTACTTTTTCAATTACTTCATCTATTTTTGATTTTGGTACTTTTCTTATGTTTGTGACAAATTCTAAATATTCTTTCACGTACATATCCATATACAGCGGATTATTTTCTTGTAAAAACCCAATCAATTTCTTTGATTCTATTGGTTGAGTCGAAACATTCAAGTCATTCACAGAAATTTCTCCAGCATCTGTATTAATTGCATTGGTAATACTTTTCATCAAGGTAGATTTTCCTGCTCCATTTGGTCCTAATAAACCAACAACTTCTCCATTGTTTATAGAAAATGAAACATTGTCTAAAGCTAATTGTTCGCCGTATTTTTTTACTAAATCTTTAATGATTATTCCCATTTGATGAAAAAATTTCGATAAAATTAGTGAAAAAGATTTGGATATATAAAATTTTATCTTTTAGATTTGTAACTGTAAAAATAAAAAAGTCAAGAATGACATCATTCAATTATTTTAACGCATTTTTCTTTTACTTTTTTGGATATTATCCAGGAGAGCAGGGACTGCGTTGTCGTAATTGATTGTAACATCAACATAAGATAATTTAAAGTCCCGCATTTTGTGGGACTTTTTTTGTGGAAAAAAAATGAAAACAAGAGTTGCAATACAAGGTTATATTGGTTCGTATCATCATGAAGCTGCCAATAATTATTTAGGAAATGACATCGAAATTGTAGAATGTGATACATTCAAAACCTTGGCAAAATCGCTTGCAAAAGGAAAGGTTGACAAAGCAGTAATGGCAATTGAAAACACAATCGCCGGAGCAATTTTACCAAACTATGCATTGCTTACAAAATACAATTTAAAAGTTGTTGGCGAGATTTATTTATCCATTCAACATCAACTAATGGTCAAAAAAGGACAAATTTTAGAAGACGTAAAAGAAGTTCGTTCGCATCAAATGGCCTTATTACAATGTGATAAGTTTCTTGAAAAACATCCAACTTGGCGCGTTGTAAATGATATTGATACCGCATTAACAGCCAAAGATATTGTAGAACAAGATTTAAATGATGTTGCGGCGATAGCCTCTCGAAAGGCAGCAGAAGTTTATGGATTAGACATTTTAGCTTCGAGCATTCAAACGTTTCAAGATAATTTTACTCGTTTTTTTGTATTGCAACGCGAGCACAATGATTACGAAGATTTCAACAAAGTTTCGATGCGATTTTCAGTTCCACACAAAGCTGGTGCTTTGGTAGATGTACTGAATCAAATTGCGGAATGTGGAATTAATATGGATAAAATACAATCTGTTCCAATTATCGAAAAACCTTGGGAATATTCTTTTCACATCGACATTACGTTCGATCAAAAAGAAAAATATTATGAGTTACTTGGTAAAATTGCACGAAAATTAACGGATTTAGAAATATTAGGCGAATATAAACTGGGAAAAAAATGATAGCAGAAGCCCAACGATTAGAAAGTGTTCAGGAATACTATTTCTCGAAAAAATTACAAGAAATAGCGAACATGAAAACCGACATACCAATCATTTCATTAGGAATTGGAAGTCCAGATTTACAACCTCATCCAGATGTGATTGCAGCATTAATCAAAAATTCTCAAAGCGGAATTAATGGTTATCAAAGTTATCGAGGTATTCCAGAAATGAGAGAGGCAATGGCTAATTTTTACAAAAATAAGTTTCATGTAACAGCTAATCCTACAACTGAAATTTTACCGCTGATGGGTTCAAAAGAAGGAATTATGCATATTTCGATGGCTTTTCTGAATGAAGGCGATAAAGTTTTGATACCAAATCCTGGTTACCCAACGTATTCTTCGGTAACTGAATTAGTACAAGCAGAACCCTTGTTCTACGATTTGAAAAATGAAAATAATTGGCTACCTGATTTTGAACAATTAGAAAAATTAGCTGAACAAAAACCCAAAATCATGTGGTTAAATTACCCACATATGCCTACAGGAGCTAAAGCTTCGAAAGATGTTCTAAGAAAAATAGTGGAATTTGCTACTCGTCACAATATTTTAATCGTCAATGATAATCCGTATAGTTTTATTCTGAACGATGAACCAACAAGTATATTAGCAATTGATGGCGCAAAAGAGGTTTGTATTGAACTGAATTCCTTAAGCAAAACCTTTAATATTGCGGGGTGGCGTGTAGGAATGGTAATCGGAAAAGAAGCTTTTATTAACGCTATATTAAAAGTGAAATCTAACATGGATTCGGGAATGAATTTTGCTATACAAAAAGCCGCTACAAAAGCACTTTTAGTCGATGATTCTTGGTACGATGAGTTGACAAAAGTATACGCAGAACGAAGAAAAGTGATTTGGGAAATTGCAGATATTCTAAATGTAAACTATAACCCAGATGCTGCAGGAATGTTTATTTGGGCAAAGCTTCCAGATGGAAAAGATGATAAAGAATTTATTGACGAAATTCTTCACGACAAGAAAGTGTTTATAACACCAGGAAGTATTTTTGGAAGCAATGGTGAAGGTTTTATTCGATTCTCACTATGTGCACCATTAGAGAAGTTGATTGAAGTTAAGAAAAGAGTCGAAGCATGAAAACAATTTCAGTAATCGGTTTAGGATTAATCGGAGGTTCGTTTGCTTTAGCGTTAAAAAAAGTTGGTTTTGCCGAAAAAATTATTGGAGTAGATCAAAATGTAACGCATCAAATTGAAGCGTTAGAATTAGGTATTGTCGATGAAATTGCACCATTAAATGAAGCACTTTCTCAATCAGATTTAGTCGTTATTGCAGTTCCAATTAATTCGATTCAGAAAGTATTACCAGAGATTTTAGATCAAATTAATGATAAAACAATTGTGATGGATATGGGATCAACAAAAGCTGGAATTTGTAAAAAGGTTTTGAATCATCCCAAAAGAAAACAGTTTGTTGCTACACATCCAATTGCTGGAACTGAAAATTCAGGACCAAAAGCAGCTTTTCCAGAACTTTTCTTAAACAAAGTCGCAATTTTATGTGATGTTGAAAAAAGTGAAAAAGAAGCTGTTAAAAAAGTGAAAAAGATTTATCAATCGCTTTGGATGAATGTCAAAACGATGACATCTGATGCGCATGATGCACATATTGCTTATGTTTCTCATCTTTCACATATTACATCGTTTGCCTTGGGACAAACTGTTTTAGAAGAAGAAAAAAACGAAGAAGCAATTTTTGACATGGCAGGTTCTGGGTTTGAATCTACTGTTCGTTTAGCAAAAAGTTCACCTGATATGTGGACACCTATTTTGATTCAGAACCGAGAAAATTTACTCAATGCGATTGATGCTTATCAAACCCAAATTTCTAAAATCAGAAAAATGATCGAAGAAAAAGAAGCCACTGATATTCATCAATATTTAAAAAATACGAACGACATACGTCGAATCTTAAATAAATAAAATAATAGCTGTCTTTCTGAGCTTGGCGAAGAATCACAAAAAAGAATAAATAATTTACACTAAAACAAGTAAATATTAAACCTTAAATTTGTAAATATTATGGAAAATAATAATTGGATAAAAGAATACGATAAACCAATGATCATCGCTGGACCTTGTAGTGCAGAAAGTGAAAAACAAATGATGACAATCGCCGAAGATTTGGACAAAGATTATATACAAGTTTTTCGTGCTGGAATTTGGAAGCCTCGTACTAAACCAAATTGTTTCGAAGGAGTTGGTGCAATCGGATTAAACTGGTTGAAAAAAGTAAAAGACGAATTCGGAATGAAAATCGCAACTGAAATTGCCAACGCAAATCACGCAAAATTAGCATTAGAATATGATGTTGATGTATTGTGGATTGGTGCACGTTCTACTGTAAACCCGTTTACAGTTCAGGAAATAGCAGAAGCTTTACGCGATACAGACAAAACTGTTTTGGTGAAAAATCCTGTTAATCCAGATTTAGATTTATGGATTGGAGCTTTAGAACGTTTAGAGGGTCAAGGAATCAAAAACTTAGGTGCCATTCACCGTGGTTTCTCTACGTATAAAAAGACAAAATACCGTAACAATCCACAATGGCAAATAGCGTTAGATTTCAAAAATAAATTACCTAATGTTCCAATTATATGTGATCCATCTCATATTTGTGGAAATAGAACAGGTTTATTTGATGTTGCTCAACAAGCCTTCAATTTCGAGTACAACGGATTAATGATTGAAACACATAATAATCCTGATGAAGCTTGGTCGGATGCTGCACAACAAATTACGCCAGCTCGTTTATTAGAAATCTTGAAAGATTTAGAAATTCGCCAATCTGATGATCCAGATGCAATTTACAAAACTGGAATTGAAAACTTACGTCATCAAATTGATGAATTAGATAACTCTATTTTAGATACTATTGCACAACGTATGAGAGTTGCAAATTCTATTGGAGAATTGAAAAAAGAACATAATGTGGCTGTTTTTCAACCAGATCGTTGGAAACAAATTAAAGATAATTCGGTAAAAGCTGGAGTTTCTTTAGGTTTATCGGAGGATTTTGTTGATAAATTATTACAAGCAATACATCAAGAGTCTGTTGCACAACAGAACCAGATTATGGTTAAAAAAGAAGAAAAAATATAAACAATATTGAAAGGAATTGTCATAAAATCTACTGGTAGCTGGTATCATCTTCTTACGGAAGATGGTACAACTTATCAGGCAAGAATTAGAGGAAAATTTAGAATAGCAAATATCAAACACACTAACCCAATTGCGGTTGGTGATGAGGTTGATTTTGAAATTGATAAAGATGATATTGCGGTTATTACAAAAATATATGACCGTAAGAATTACATCATTCGAAAATCGGTCAACCTTTCCAAAAAAACACACATTATTGCTTCTAATATTGATGTCGCTTTTTTGGTTGTAACGCTTACTAATCCCAAAACTTCGTTTGGTTTTATTGACCGATTCTTGATTACTGCCGAAGCTTATCATATTCCTGTTGTCATTCTATTCAATAAAATGGATTCGTACACAGCAGATGAAATCGCTGAATTAGAAATTTACAAATCAATATACAATACAATTGGTTACGAAAGCATTGATATTTCTGCCGAAACAGGTTTAAATTTAGATAAAGTAAAAGCGTTAATGAAAGATAAAGTAAGTTTAGTTTCAGGACATTCTGGAGTTGGAAAATCTACATTATTAAATACATTAAATCCCGATTTAAATTTAAAAACGCACGAAGTATCTGATTTTAATAGCAAAGGACAGCATACCACAACTTTTGCCCAAATGTACGAATGGCCTTTTGGTGGTTTCATTATCGATACTCCTGGAATCAAAGAATTTGGTTTAGTACACATTGATAAATCTGAATTGCAAGGTTACTTTCCTGAAATTTTAGCGTTGAAATACAATTGTAAGTTTGATAATTGTATTCATGTTAACGAACCAAAATGTGCTGTTCGAGATGCTGTTGAAAATGGTGAAATAGCTATTTCTCGTTACGAAAATTACCTCACTTTTTTAGAAGAAGATATTTACACTGGTAAATAAAATAGCATAAATAAGCCGTTTCTATAGAAATGGCTTATTTTTTTTCAAATTACGGTTTCACGTAAAAAAAGACCATTCACTCCATTTATTTTTGCTAAAATTATTTGAATGAACAATTTATCTGTGCAAATTGCATTGGATTTTGTAGAATGCACAAAAGAACAAAAAGAAATATTTTTGAAACATTTGGAAGTTTTAAAATGGCAGCCAATTAATCCAAATAAATTATGGATTGCTGAGTTCGAAAATAGTGAAAACAATCAAAGTCGATTAGATAGTATTGAGCGAGAATTAATCTTAGCAAAAGAAATCTCTAATCTGTATGAATTAGATTATGCAATAATTATTGAAAATGAAATTTATTTTAATCAATTAAATTAACCATAATAAACATAAAGCGATTGCTTTCCAAACTAAAATTACGACAAAGCGTTAAAACTCATTTAAAATATGTATTTTTAACGCTTCTTTATTTGTTAATTTTTTCTTAAATTTCTAAAGTTTTTTTATTAAATACAAGACACCTTATTTATGCGAATGATTTTACAGCGTGTACAACATGCTTCTGTAATGGTTGAAGGAGAAATAACTGGAAAAATAAACAACGGAATTTTGGCTTTGGTAGGTTTTGAGCCTGAGGATACAAAAGACGATTTTGAATGGATTTCAAAAAAAATGATTCAATTAAGAATTTTTAACGATGAAAACGGGGTAATGAATTTAGACGTGCAACAAACAAAAGGTGACATTTTGATCGTTTCCCAGTTCACGTTACATGCTTCAACAAAAAAAGGAAACCGTCCTTCTTACATAAAAGCATCAAAACCAGATTTAGCTCAAGAGCAATATCACTCTTTTTTGGAGGTTTTAGAGACCAATTACAAGCCTGTACAAAAAGGAATTTTCGGTGCCGATATGAAAGTTGAATTACTCAACGATGGTCCAGTAACCATTTTTATCGATTCGAAAAATAAAGAATAATTAATATAACACTATTATTGAATGAATAAAACTCTACTTTTTACAACTTTATTTATCAGTTCTTTTTGCTTTTCGCAAAATTATGCAGTCGATCAAATTCCAGCCGATTTGTTAAAAGATGCCTATGCTGTTGTCCGAAAGGAGGATGAAAAAATTGATCTTTTAAAAATTGATGAACTCAAACACACAAAAGAAGTTGTGGTTACAGTTTTGAATAAAGCTGGAGATAGCTATGTAAGAGCACAAGCACATTACAATCCGAATATCAAAATTGATGCATTAGAAGCTGTGTTGTTTGATGCGAATGGCAAGGAAATTAAAAAATTTAAATCCAAAGATTTTAGTGATCAAAGTTTTGTGAGTAGTGGTCAAATGTACACGGATGATCGTATCAAATACCTTAATTTCACGCCTACTCAATATCCTTATACGATACATTATAAAATTTCGATTACGAGTAAAAATACGATTGGTATCCCAAAATGGTTTCCTGTAAAAGCTCCAAATTTATCCATCGAAAAATCATCTTATTCTTTCACGAATAAAACAAATTCTGTTATCCGAAATAAGGAAAATAATTTTGTCGGATTTAACATTCAAAAAGAAGGTGATACGAATAATCTAAACTATAGATTTAATCATATTCCAGCTTTTAACGAAGAAGATAAAATGTTGAGCATCAGAAATATTTTTCCAAATGCTGTTTTAGCTTCGAATCAAATTAATATCGATGGAGTTAAAGGTACATTTGATAATTGGAATGATTACGGAAAATGGACCTACGATTATTTAGTGGGAGGTAAACAAGATTTTACAACAGCTCAAAAATCATTTTTCCAACAGCTTGTAAAAGATGCAAAATCAGAAAAAGAGAAAGTCCAGATTTTGTACAAACATCTCCAAAACAAAGTCCGTTATATTGGTGTACAATTAGGTATCGGTGGACTGTCGCCATTTCCCGCTTCTTATGTAGAAAGTAAAAGTTATGGCGATTGTAAAGCGTTGACAAATTACACGATGTCGATGTTAGATGCTGTTGGCATCAAATCTTATTATACCGAAGTACACTCAGGATCACCTGCACAAGATATGACTGAGGATATGATGTATTTACAAGGTGATCATGTTATCTTGTATGTACCATTAAAAGACGAAGATATATGGTTAGAAACAACTAGTCAAACTTCAGCATTTAATTATTTAGGTGATTTTACAGCGAACAGAAAAGTATTTATTTTAGATGAAAAAGGTGGAAAAATAATTCCTTCTCAAAGTTTCAAACCAGAAGACAATCAATTAATCGTAACTGGTAATGCTACAATCTCTGTTGATGGAACACTGAATTTTCAATTTAAAGAAACGTCAAAAGGATTGATTTATGAAAATTTAGCAAGATACAATCAACTTAGTGAAAAGGATCTTGATATTCGTCTAAAAAACAGATTTTCATCTTTACAAGGAATTCATTTTAAGCAAAAAGAGTTTGAAAACGATTGGGAAAATGCAGTTTTTACATCCAATTTTGATTTTTCAGTTCCTAATTACGCTAAAATTCAGGGAAACAATATCATCATTAATATGATTCCTGTAAATCGTGAAGAAACCTCTTTGAAAAAGGCAAAAGACAGAAAGTTTGATTTTAAAATTGAATCTGGATATGTTGACGAAGTAATCTATTCGCTTGCATTACCTGCTGGTTATAGATTGCCTCAAAAATTTGATTCAATTTCTGTGAAATCGGTTTTTGGTGAATATCATTTAGAAATCAATCCAAAAGAAAATGCCACAATCGAGGTTAAACGTATTTACAAACAATTGCCTGGAAAATTTACCAAAGAAAAGTTCAATGAATATGTAGAATTTCGCCGACAAATAGCAGGATATGACAACACAAAATTACTTTTAGAAAAACTATAACACACTTATATGAAAACATTAATTGCGATAGTGGCCTCTGTTGCTACAGTTTCAAGTTTTGCGCAAGATGTGAAATTTGGAAAAATATCAAAACAAGATTTCGAGAAAACAAAGAGTACAATACAGGCAGATGCTCCAGCAGAAGTTTTGTATGCAGATGGAAATTATAAAGTAAGTTTCAATACAAATCAGGGCGGTGTTGAACAAACAAAAAAAGTTTTTTATCGCATGATTGTCTTTGATAAAGACAAAACACCTGACGATGTTTTAAAAATTGAAATTCCTATTTATAAAAGCACAACAACTGATCAAGATAAATTACTTTCTTTAAAAGCTGTTACTTATAACTTAGAAAATGGAAAAATAGTTGAGCAAAAAGTAGAGAAAAAAGATATTTTCTTAGAAAAAGTTCATCGTTTTTTAGATAAGCAAACCTTTACATTTCCAAATGTTAAAAATGGCTCAATCTTAGAATATACATACGAAATTGTTTCTCCTTTTGTTCGACAAACTGACGCTTGGTATTTCCAACAATCAATACCAGTTGTTGCAAGTAATTTTACATTTCAAAATCAGGAATATTTTAATTATCAACAAGATTTGAGAGGTGGTTTTACGCCTAAAATATCAACTAACTCGAAAGAAGAAACATTTACAAGTACTTCCTTTGGAAACAGAGGTGTTTCAAGTTTCGGAGGAGATATGGGAAACCAAGGAGCTACTTCAACTACTCAAAAACTAAAATTAAATACCCAAACCTACACTTTAACCAACTTACCTTCTTATTCTCGCGAAGCTTATGTGCTCAATCCACGAAATATGTTAGCAAGTATTCAGTTCGAGCTAGCCTCTTTCTCAGTACCGGGTAGAACAACAGAAAATTATGCGACTACTTGGGAACGCATTGGAAAAGACTTGATGGATCACGAAGGTTTTGGTCGCCAATTAAACGGAAATAACTTTTTAGACGAGACGGTAAACGCAACAATAGCAGGAAAAAATACGAATACCGAAAAAATGACTGCTATCTATGATTACGTTAAAAAGAATTTTACGTGGAACGAATACCACAGCGAAACAACTGAAAAAGGAATAAGAAAAACATTTAATGAGAAATCTGGAAATGTTGCTGATCTTAATTTATTATTGACTACAATGTTGCGAAAAGCTGGATTAAATGCTAATCCTATTGTGTTAAGTTCTTTGCAAAATGGATTAATTAATTATTCATTTCCTTCTCGCAGCAAACTAAATTATGTCATTGTTGGGGCAGATGTGGATAATGATTTTTATCTGATGGATGCGACGGATAAGAATGCACAAATCAATTTATTGCCACTAAGAGCAATCAACGATCGTGGATTTATGGTAAATGAAAAAGGAATCAAAGAAATTCCTTTGCGCAATTCTGTTATGACGAATAATAAAATATCAATTACCGCCGATTTAACTACTGATGGAAATTTGAAAGGTCAATTTTCTAATGTAAGAGATAATTACTTTTATATGTTCGATAAAAATGAAATTGCAAACGATCCAAAAGCGTTCGAAAAAGAATTTGTAGAAGATTATAATTTCGAAATTTCTGATTTTAAAACACAAGATAACAATCAAAATAATATTCGTCATCAATTCAAATTTGATGATGTAAAAGTGGATGTTGCAGGAAACAAAATCTTATTCAATCCCTTTCTTTTTGTAACAAACACAAAACATAACTTGAATTTAGAACAACGTAATTATAACATCGAATTTGGTGCGCCAATTACGAATACAAATACAGTGAAAATTAAAATTCCTGAAGGATACAAAGTAGAAACTTTACCTGTAGAAAAACAATTTACAATGCCAGATCAAGTTGGAGGATATGTTTGCAAAGTAATAGAAAAAGATGGCTATATTATTGCTCAAGCTCAAAAAGTAATGCCTTACAGTACTTTACCAGCACAATATTACAAACCATTGAAAGAATTTTTAACAAATATCATTCAAGCTGAAAGTCAGCAAGTGATTTTAGTTAAACAATAAAAATATAGAAACTGCGAATAAAGCCAACTCCAAACGCGAGTTGGCTTTTTATTTTTGTACCTTTATCTTTTAAAAATTTTAAACAAAATGAGCCTTAAACAAGCACAATTAGACGTTGATAATTGGATTAAAGAACACGGTGTTCGTTATTTTAACGAGTTAACAAATATGGCACAACTAACAGAAGAAGTTGGTGAAGTTGCTCGTATTATTGCTCGTCGTTATGGTGAGCAGTCAGAAAAAGAATCAGATAAAAACAAAGACTTAGGCGAAGAATTGGCCGATGTTATTTTTGTGGCGCTTTGTTTAGCAAATCAAACTGGTGTTGATTTAGAGTCTGCTTTTTACAAAAAATTAGATTACAAGACAAAACGTGATCATGATCGTCATCAAAATAATGATAAATTAAAATAAATATGATTGAAATTTCTGCGCTACAATCTTCCATCAATAATCAACTATCGATAACAGGATCCAAAAGCGAAAGCAATCGTTTATTGTTATTAAACCAATTATTTGAGAATGTTTTGACTTTAGAAAATATTTCAAATTCAGAAGATTCTCAGTTAATGCAAAAGGCTTTAGCAAACAAAACAGATTTAATCGATATTCATCACGCTGGAACCGCTATGCGATTTTTGACAGCTTATTTTTCTATTCAAGACGGACGAAAAGTAACGTTAACAGGTTCTGATCGAATGAAACAACGACCTATAAAAATTTTGGTAGATGCGTTAAACGAATTGGGTGCAGAAATTTCGTATCAAGAGAATGAAGGCTATCCACCTTTGTCTATTGTAGGAAAAAAATTAACCAAAGAAACAATCACTATTCCATCTAATATTAGTTCGCAATACATCACAGCGTTATGTTTAATTGGAACGAAATTAGAAAATGGATTGACGATAAATCTTGACGGAAAAATTATTTCTGTTCCATATATTCAAATGACAATTCAGTTGTTGAATAAAGTTGGAATTAAAGCTACTTTCGAAGGAAATACAATTCAAGTTCCTTTTACGAAAAGGATCGAAGCGCAAATAGTACAAGTTGAATCCGATTGGAGTTCGGCTTCTTACTATTATAGTTTGATTGCTTTATCACAAAATTCTGAAGTTAAAATTTCTACATATTTCGAAGACTCTTTACAAGGAGATTCGGCTTTGCAAAATATATATGCAGAAAACTTCGGTGTGATTTCTACTTTTGATAATGGAATTTTAAGCTTAAAAAACGATGCGAATTTTCAGCCTAAACAAAAGATTGAATTAAATTTAATCAATACACCAGATATTGCACAAACCATTGCCGCAACTTGTGTTGGACTGAAAGTAAATTGTATTTTAACAGGGTTAGAAACATTAAAAATCAAAGAAACAGATCGTTTGGTTGCATTGAAAAATGAGTTAGAAAAATTAGGTGCGATTATTCGTATTACTGATGATTCTTTAGCGATAGAAGGTTATCAAGATTTTTCTGAAACACCAACTTTTGAAACATATAATGACCACAGAATGGCAATGTGTATGGCGCCTTTGGCTCAGAAATATGCGATTCGCATTAACAATGAAATGGTCGTAGAAAAGTCATATCCGACATTTTGGGAAGATTGGACAAAATTAGGATTTGAGATTAAATCTATTTAAAATAATATCAAAAAAAAATCCGCTCGTGAGCGGATTTTTTTAGAATATACTAAAGTTTTTATTCAAAATTTTGCATGTTTACAAGATTTGCGTAAACACCTTTTTTCTCTATTAATGAATGATGATTTCCTTCTTCAATAATTTTTCCAGCTTCCATCACCACAATTTTATCTGCATTCTGAATTGTAGATAAACGGTGCGCAATAACCAAAGAAGTACGATTTTGCATCATATTATTTAAGGCAACTTGTACCAATTTCTCCGATTTAGTATCCAATGCCGAAGTCGCCTCATCCAAAACCATAATTGGTGGATTCTTGTAAACTGCACGCGCAATACTTAAACGTTGTTTTTGTCCACCAGAAAGTTTGCTTCCACCCTCTCCTACCGACTCTTGGTATTTTTCTGGCATTTTGATTATAAACTCTTCTGCATTAGCAATTCGCGCAGCACTCACAACTTTCTCCTCACTTGGCGATTTATCTCCCAATGAAATATTATTAAAAATAGTATCATTAAACAGGATAGAATCCTGCGTTACCAATCCAAATAATAAGCGATAATCGTGTAGTTTTATATGTTTAATATCAATTCCATCAATTAATATTTGGCCAGATTTTACATCCCAAAAACGCGTAATTAAATTCGCTAAAGTCGATTTTCCTGAACCTGATTGCCCAACTAAAGCAACTGTTTCTCCTTTATTTATTGTTAAATTAAAATCTTTGATGACATCATGTTTTCCATAGGCGAATGTTACATTTCGAAACTCGATTTTATCTTCAAAAGCTTCAATTCCTTTTGCATTTGGTAAATCTTGAATTGATACATCTGCATCCAAAACTTCAAAGATTCGTTGAGCAGAAACCTCTCCTTTCTGAACATCTGATAAAGCTTTCGAAAACTTTTTAATTGGGTCTAATAAAGTGTAAAAAGTTGCAATATAAAAAATGAATTGTGAACCTGTTAATCCATTTCCTTCTAATGATAATTTTCCTCCAAAAAAGACTATCAATCCAATTGTAACCGCACCTAAAAACTCACTTGTAGGCGAAGCTAAAGCTCTCTTTTTCATAACCTTTTGAAGGTATTTTCTGTAACGATTAATCGATTCATCAAATCGTCCTTTCACTTGGTCTTCAGCATTAAAAATCTTAATGATTTTTAGAGATGTCAACGTTTCATCCACATAGGTAATAATGTTTGATAATTCATCTTGTGCATGAGCAGCAGCTTTTTTTAAGCTTTTACCGATCAAGGAAATAATTGTCCCCATAATAGGAAAAACTAAAATAGCGAATATGGTCAATTGATAACTAACCGTAAATAATACACCCACAAAAACGATAATCATAATTGGCGATCGAACAATTTCGACAATCGAATTGAGAATATTTGATTCTACTTCATTCACATCACTCGAAATACGATTAATCATATCTCCTTTTCGTTTTTCAGTAAAATATGCAACAGGTAAATCGATAATTTTGTTGTGAATATCAACACGTAAATCACGTGTAACACCTGAACGTAAATCCACTAAACATGTTTCCGATAAAAAACTAAAAATATTTCGGAATAAAAAAGCGACTATAAAAATGACACACGAAATTGCCAACACATAAATAGGTCCTTCTGTTTGAGAAACTTCATTCATATAGTAAGCCGAATAATCAGAAAAGAACTGCTTCAAATCATCTAATTTACCCGAATAGATAGGTTTCGTGACAACTTCATTATTTTCTTCACCAAATAAAACGCTCAAAATTGGCATCATAAAAGCTAATGCAACAACATTGAAAAGTGCGTAAAGTAAGTTGAAGATGATCGCTGTTATAAACGAACTTTTATATGGTTTAGCGTAGTTGAACGCTCTTTTAGTTAAACTCATTTTATATTTTTAATCATCAAAAGAATAATTTTGACTTTGCAAATTTAAGCAAAAAAAATAATGACTATTCTTTTTAAGAAATAGTCATTATAGAGTAAATTTTGTGGTTTGATTACTCAGAGTAACCTTTTCGTTTTTGTTTTGATTTATTTAACTCGATGCCAAGTTTGCGTTCTTCCAACAAGAGAAATTCCGATATAACCTCTTACATCAAGTTTGTCATTACCATTTAATGACATTTTTGCTTTGTATTCTTTTCCATTATTAGGATCAAGGATTTTTCCTCCATTCCATTCTTTACCATCTTTTTTAAGACCTGTAAGAATTTGCATTCCTAAAATTGGTTTATTTTTTAACGCTCCTGAACAATCTGTACATTTAGCGTCTTCTTTTCCTTTTGTTAAAATCTTAGTGACTTTACCATACAGTTTTCCATCTTTCTCGAAAATCTCTACGTAAGACTTCGCTTGTTTTGTTTCATCATCAATTGTTTTCCATGTTCCAATCGGTGATTGCGCATACATTAAAGATGTCAACATAAAGAATAATCCGAATAAAATTGATTTTTTCATATTTTTATCCTTTAAAATTTATTTCACTAAAGTAACTCTTTTTTGGTGTAAACAAAACACT
>NZ_CALGVK010000072.1:0-7214 GCF_937930195.1 uncultured Empedobacter sp. | reverse complement strand
TTAGAAAAAGATTTTATTACGCGAAAAATGTTTGAATAAAAAATGCTCGAAAATTCGAGCATTTTTTATTATTTCACTGGTTGATAAACAAAACGTCTAAACTGTAAGGTGTCATTTACGATTAAACTATCTTGAATAATCATATAATACGGATCTAATTGTTCCATATAATATTTTTTCAATTCTCCATTTGTTGGGGTAACGTTCAAGGATCTTTTCGATTTTTCAGCTTCAAAAGTATATTTTCCTTCTGTAACTGTTTCTTGACAATTTCCGTTAATCGTTTCAAAAACCACTGAAAAATATTTTTCTACATCTCTAAAATCTAACGTCGATTGCCTTTCACATTCTAATAACTTATCAACTGTATCTACATTCGCTCTTTTGTAACGAATTTCTTTCAACTGCCATTTGTTAGCGCGCAATAATTGATCCTGAGATATCGCTAAAGAATCATCTTCTTTACATGAAAAAATAGAAAGTAAAAAAGTTGAGATCAAAAATATACCGAAAAAATTTTTCATTTTAAATTCAAATTATCATGTAAAAATAAAAATTTTGATTGACGTAATAACATTATAAGTTTACATTAGAGTTTTTCTAAAATGTCATAACTGATTGTATTTGCAATTTTTTCATAATTTTTATCTGAATCCATTATTTTTTTCTCGGTAAATGTTTCAAAAGTTATTGAATTATCCTCGTTAACTTTGACAACTTTATCTTCAAAAACATAATCATCAATATAAAATTGTATTCTATTCTCTACAATTCTCCACAAAGTTAATCTTGGTTCGCTTGGGAAACAATTGCCATTTCTTCCTTCTACATAATTATAAATTGCGTATCCATTATCCCAAATTGTATAATTCCTCATTAATCGACAATTGTCAAAATCTTTTGATATTTTTTTCCCAGCTTCATAAAAACCAGCTTCTTTCAATTTCCAAAAACCGAGCACATTTTCTTTTTTTAACTCTTGTGAGAATGCTATGTTGGCTAAAAATAAAGTCAGTATAAAAATAAGTTTTTTCATGCGATTAATTTAAAAAGTAAAAATATGTTTTATCTTGAGAATTAAATGCGAAAAATGAAAACTTTTTTGTCGAAACTTTTGATAAATTTAAACTATCAGTAACTTCTTTTGGAGAAAATAATGCAACCAATAAAATTATTGTGATCTCATCTGCAATTGGTGTGAAACAATCTTTTTATACCAAGTTTGCGATTTATTTAGCAAACAAAGGTTATTTAGTTTTCACTTATGACTATCGTGGTATCGGAGACTCTAAACCGAATAACTTGAAAAACTTTAAAGCAAATTTTATCGATTGGGCTGACAAAGATTTTTTAAGTTTGACACAATATATTGAAGAATTTTATCCAACTCATAAAAAATTTTTAATTGGTCATAGTATTGGCGGAATAATGATTGGTTTAACACCTGCTTATAAAATTTATTCAAAAATAATTACAATTGGTTCGCAATACGGTTACATCAAAAATTTTCACCGAAAGGATAAACCAAAAGTTACGTTTTTCTTCAAAATTGCTATTCCTATTTTATCCAAAATTTATGGCTTTTTCCCTTCACAAAAAGTTGGAATGGGCGAACCAATTCCAAAAGGGATTGCCCACGATTGGAAGAAATTAATCTATTTTAAAAAATCAATAATAGATTATGCAGATCAAACTCAGAACTTATTCGAGGAAATCACCAAACCTATTTTAATTATTAGCTTGGATGATGACTTTATGGCAACGCCAAAAGCTGTTGATCTTTTTGCTGAATTGGTGCTGAAAAATGCGAAGAAAAAACGTCTGAATATTGTTCCGAAAGAAGTTGGATTAGAAAAAATTGGGCATTTAGATTTTTTTAGAGAGAAAAATAAAGAACAATTATGGCAAATTCCTTTGGATTTTTTTGAGGAATAAAAAAAGCCCGAGAAAATCTCGAGCTTTTTGGTTTTATAAACGAATACTAATTCCTCCTAAAACATTAATACCTGCTTGCGGAAAATAATAACCTCCTTCGTAATAATAACCATTCGATTCGTATTCGACATCAAATAAATTATTAATTAAGATCGAAAATTCAAGGTTTTTAATTCCTTTTACTTTTGGTGAATATCGAATCAATAAATCTGATACCAAGTAACTATCCAATTTTCCATCTACTGGTTCTGTATTGGACAAATATTGCTCACCTACATATTTATTTGTTAAGTTAACCAGTACATTCTTGAATGGAATTGCTTCGAATCCGAATGCAGAAATTACATCTGGCGATAGTGCAATCTTCGTTTTTCCATATTCTTTTAATGATGAATTCCAGTTTTCATCCCACACTTCTTCTGTATAATTTTCGTGTTTATTCTCACTAAAAGTTATATTCCCAAAAATATTCAAACGATTTGGAATGATTTTATAATTTGCGTCCAGCTCAATTCCTCTTCTAAAACTCTTACCAGAATTTGTTCTTTTACGACTTCCGACATCATTAATTTCACCTGTTGGAACTAATTGATTTTTATAAGCCATGTAGTACAAATTGGCACTTAAAGAAAGTCGTCCACTTTTTTTATACCCCAATTCATAATCTTG
Organism: uncultured Empedobacter sp.; assembly: GCF_937930195.1. Taxonomy (NCBI): domain Bacteria; kingdom Pseudomonadati; phylum Bacteroidota; class Flavobacteriia; order Flavobacteriales; family Weeksellaceae; genus Empedobacter; species uncultured Empedobacter sp. Next base: position 4,610 of record NZ_CALGVK010000072.1, on the reverse strand, counting down.
TAAAAATTCTTCTTCAGGCTTTTTATCTTTTCCATTTAGTCCTTCATAATCAATACGCAAAGGCTCTCGGTGCGAAATTCCATAAGAAGCATACAACGTATTAGTTGAATTTATATTAAAATTTACTCCGGCTTTTGGATTCACAAAATTAAACGTATCCGTAAATGGTCTAAATTCTTCTGCATCATTTTCGCCATTTGGTAAATATTTTGCATCATAACCTACGTAACGATACTGCAAATCTCCAAAAAGATCAAATTTGTTGATTTGATACAGCACTTTTGCATAAGCTGCAAATTGTTTTTTTACGGCATTATTGTTATAGTATTTAAAATTTTTATCAGACCAATCTGTGTTGTCTACCCACAATACATTACCATAATGATCGCCATCATATTTGTTTGCAGATAAACCAAAAAAGACTTTAAAATCGTTCAACTTTTGATTTTCTACTTCCAAATTAAATCCATAAAAATCATTATCAAGATATTCTCTATTGATTAAGTTTCTTTTCTCTGATGTTAAATGATTTAATTTATAACGTTCTAATCCGCGATTATTTTTATAGCTCTCGTAATAACCTTTACCTTTTGTGTAATGAATCGTTAAATTAGACTTCCATTGATTTCCTAAATCTTGTAACCAAGACAAAAAATAATGATTCTGTTTGTAATTATCTGTATGATTATTATAATAGCCAAGCATATTTCCTTCCGAATCATACATTTCGCCTTCATAATTGTAGGTACGATCTTTTTTCAAGGTCTCCGCATCTACACCACTCCAAGCTTGATAAGTTTGTTCTTTACCAAACATATTCTGAAACCTAAATTTTGTTTTATCATTCAATTCATACAAAGCAGTCACATCATAGGAAATCAAGTCTGCCCAAGCACGATCTACATAACCATCAGAATCCAACTTAGAAAAACGACCGTCAATACTCAATTTATTGTTTAGTATTCTCCCTGTACCTGCCTGAAAAGTATACTTTTGCGTATTGAAGCTTCCAAAAGAAACATTTGCTTCTGCGAAAGGAATTGCAGATGGATTTTGAGATTCAATGTTTACACTTGCACCAAAAGAAGCCATTCCATTTGAAGAAGTTCCTACGCCTCTTTGTATCGTCATAGCATTTGTTGATGATGCTAAATCAGGCATATTTACCCAAAAAACACCTTGAGATTCTGGGTTATTTAATGGAATTCCATTCAAAGTAACATTAATCGATTGTTCATTAAGTCCACGAATTTTGATGGATGAATAACCAATCCCTGTTCCTGTATCAGATGTAATAGAAACTGATGTAGCTGAATTTAACAATGTTGGAACATCTTGTCCTAAATTCTTTTTTTGTAACAGTTTAGCTGTTACTTTTTCAACTGTAATTGGAAGTTTTTCAACAATAGAAACTTCTTGAAGTTGAATTTCTTCTTTTTGAATTGTATCATTTTCTTGAGCATACAGTATGGATGCACCAAATAATGACAATAAAAAAATCGACCTTTTCATAATTAATTTTTAAAAATATTATGAAAGGAGCCATCTTACACTTATAAATTTTACGCGCGAATGTAATTTGGTGAAGTACCAGTTCCCTTAGCAGCATTACCTGCCCAGGTTCTTTGGGTATAATCTCAGCCTCTAAATAAAGAAGCACCCCTTTCGATTGAAAATCAAAGATAATTATTTTTTTGAAATCTAAAAATTTACTCAAAAACATCTTCTTTTTTTAAACATAAAAAAAACCTTCAGAAATACTTCCGAAGGTTTACAGGGTTTAGTAATAAATAAAGATTGATTTTCTATAAAAAAAATCAATTGGCTTGGTTGGTATAATAGTTCAAATAATTATTAATTCTGCACAAAGAAAAAGTAGAATAAATTAACACCCAAACGAAAAAGTATACATAGTATCTAAATAGTGTAAGAAAATGCTGAAAAAATAAATAAATAGTTAGCTTTATTCTATTTTTAATTCCGCTACAATCGGAAAATGGTCTGATTTTATGTCTTCTCCTCGATAAAAATTTGTCACTTTCATCGATTTCGTAACCCAACATTGATCAATATTGGTACGAAATATTGGAATAAAAGCATTCCAAGAATTTTGTAAACCGAAACCAGATCGTGCGTCTTTCAATTTATCCGATTGGACTAATTTGAAATTCGGTGAATAAACCGTACAATTCAAATCTCCTATCAAAATAATGTTTTCAGTAGACAAAGCATCTATTTCATGTTTCATCAATTCGTATTGTTGATTGCGTTTTTCAAAACGTGCTTGGTTTGGTAAGGGAGGAACAGGATGTGTTGCTAAAATACTTACAGGTTTACCGTCTACAGAAATTTCCGCTAAGATAGACGGATGCATCTCATCTATATAGTTTTTTGTAGACACTTTTGTAAGCGGAACTTTAGAATAAATAGCTATCCCAAAATTATTATTCCTTACTTCCTCTTTATAGAAAGGATATTCTTCTCGAATAAATTCAACATTTTTTTGCCATGCTGGAGTTAATTCTTGTAAAATAAGTACATCACTTTTTTCTTTTTCTAAATAATTTTTCAAATAATGAAAGTCTTCATTCTGAGAAAAAATGTTGATTGAGGTAATCTTAAAATTAGATTGTTCTCCTTTTGCATTCTCCCCAAAATAGAAATTTCCCATATTCTGATAAACAATAATAGGAATCGCAACAAGCGGAAGCAACCATAAAATATTCTTTTTTTTCTCTTTTCGAATGGAATAATTAAAAATCAAACACAAAAAAAATGCAATGATTAATGCATATATAGAATATTGTACCAACATATCAAATACAAAGTATTGATAAAAGCTCTTACTCGTCAAATAAATTCCTACAAATACAAAGAATAAAATCCTGCTCCATTTTGTTAACATCTCGTCAATACTTTTTTAGTTCTCGTAAAAATAGAAATTATATTATTTATTAACTTCGCAATATGATAAAAATCGGAATTTTAGGAGGAGGACAATTGGGGTATATGTTTTTGCAAAATGCATTACAATATCCTTGTGAAATTAGTATTTTAGATCCAGCTGCAGACGCACCTTGCGCGCCACATGCACACCATTTTGTACAAGGTGATTTCAAAGATTATGAAACTGTCATCGCTTTTGGAAAAGATTTAGATGCTATCGGAATCGAGATTGAACATGTCAATGTTGAGGCATTACGCTATTTAAAGTCAATTGGAAAACGAGTTGTTCCAGATCCTGAAGCTTTAGCGATTATTCAAGACAAAGGAGTTCAGAAAGAATTTTATGTCAAGAATAATATTCCGACTGCGCCTTATTTTGATTTAGACAATTGGGAAGAATTGAAATCGAAACAAGATATAAACTATCCAGTTTTTCAGAAATCTCGAAAAGATGGTTATGATGGAAAAGGTGTTCAGTTCCTAAGATCTGAAGCTGATTTAGACAAAATGTTGCAATCACCTTCAATTTTCGAAACTCCTGCGAATTTAGATCGCGAAATTGCTGTCGTTACAGTTGCCGATCATTTGGGAAATATCGTCACCTATCCAACCGTAGAATTTATCATCAACGAAGAATATAATTTATTAGATTATCTATTAATTCCATCTTCATTAAGTAAAGAAATTACTGATCGTGCAGAAGCAATCGCTCGAGATGTAGTAAAAGCTTTGCAGTCTCCAGGCGTTTTTGCTGTAGAAATGTTTGTCAACAAAGACCAATCAATTTGGGTGAACGAAACAGCTTCTCGTGTTCATAATTCTGGTCATTCAACAATAGAAGCGGCTTACTCATCTCAATTTGATCAAATGTTAAGAACCTTAATGCAATTGCCTCTTGGTTCGACAAAATTATTCGCAACATCTGCCATGGTTAATTTGATTGGTGCAGAAGGTGAAACGGGACCAGCAGTTATCGAAAATATTGAAGAAGTTTTAGCAATTCCTGGAACCTATTTGCATTGGTACCAAAAAACAATCACGAAACCTGGTCGAAAAATGGGACATGTAACATTGGTGAATGATGATATAGAACAATTAAAACAAAACATAAAACAAGTCAACTCAACGATAAAAGTCGTTGCAAAAAAATAACACAACTATGGTAGGAATTATTATGGGAAGTGATAGCGATTTGCCTATCATGAAACAAGCAGCTGATCTATTAACAGAACTTAATATCCCTTTCGAATTAACAATTGTTTCGGCACATCGCACGCCACAACGTATGTTTGATTATGCAAAGACAGCACACGAACGTGGAATAAACGTCATTATTGCAGGTGCTGGAGGAGCTGCGCATTTACCAGGAATGGTTGCGTCTATTACGCCACTTCCTGTGGTTGGTGTTCCGATTAAATCGTCAAATTCGATTGATGGTTGGGATTCTATTTTATCTATTTTGCAAATGCCAAATGGTATCCCAGTTGCTACAGTTGCTGTGAATGCGGCGAAGAATGCAGGAATTTTGGCAGCACGCATTTTAGGCGCGACTAATCCAACTTTGCAAGAAAGATTAATCCAATACCAAGAAGATTTACAAAAAGCTGTAGAAGCGAAAATAGAGCTTGTAAAAGGCGAATATCCAAATGGGTTTGATAAATAAA
>NZ_CALGVK010000071.1:0-3809 GCF_937930195.1 uncultured Empedobacter sp. | reverse complement strand
TGCTCTAGGCATAAACATAGATGTGATGTAAGGCATATAAGCAGAACGAGTGATTGTATTCTCAATAACGTCGTCTATTTGGTCTTCAATTCCTAAATGATAACATAATTCTGTTAGGATTTCGTTTCCTGTACAAGTAGGCATTGTTTTCTTGATGTAGTTTCCTTCTTTATCCATAAATAATGCATAAACCCAAAGTACTAAAATATCATCTGGTTGTGTAGGAAAATGTGGTTGACGATTACAAGTAAAACTCATTAACCAATTAGAATCTGTAATGGTAATAATTCCACCTGTAACAGTTTGACCTGAATATGGATCATTAACAGAATATTCTTTTAGTTTTTCTACTAATGCAGAAGGTTTACAAGTTAAAGTAACAGATTCCCATGAAGATTTTTCAATATTCCCACAAAATTTTTCTGGACGACCAAAAACAGGAGATTTAGCAGAAAGGTTTTTCCATAGTTTCCACCCTGCACTTTGACCGCTAGTATTATTATCTATCGCTAAAACTGGTGCCGTTGTATTATCTCCATACGCAGTATCTTCAGTCATAGAACCAGTAGTTACAATAACATAATCATTTGGTGTAACAGGAATAATTACATCTTGTCCATCTTGTTCTGTTATAATTCCTTTGACTACTTTTCCTTCTGTATTAATTAATAAATCTAAATCTTTAACCAGTGTATTTAACTGAATTTTTACTCCTTTTTCTTTTAACCATTTACCTAATGGCGTAACAAAAGTGTCGTATTGATTGTATTTAGGGAACACCAATGAAGAAAGATCATTTAAACCATCAATCGCATGTAAAAAGCGATGCATATATAATTTGAATTCTAGTAAACTATGCCAATTCTCAAAGGCAAACATTGTACGCCAAAATGTCCAGAAATTACTTTCTAAGAATGATTGATTAAAATAATCTTCAATTGTTATATCATCCAACTCTTCTTTTTTCTTTAACAAAAGTTTGATAATAGCTAATTGATCTTTCTTATTTAAACCAAATTTACTAAAGTCTTTTACTTTCCCTTTTTCATGAATTAAACGTGCAATAGAATAATTAGAATCATTATCATTTACTAATCTATATTCGTCTAAAACACTATAAGGTTCTGGTAACTCTAATGCAGGAATGTCTTGGAAAATATCCCATAAATTCTCGTAGGTACAATCCATTTCTCGACCTCCTCGAATTATGTAACCATCTTTTGCATTTCCAGCTCCATCTAACGAACCTCCTTCTACCTGAAGTTGTTCTATAAATGTGATATTCTCTGGAGTGAAATGTCCGTCTCTAATAAAATAATAGGCAGTAGCTAAACCTGCAATACCACTTCCCACAATATATACCTTACTGTCCTTATAAGATTTTGTAGGAATTCCTTTATTGCGTTGGTAATTTCCTATTTGATCAGAGAAAGGATAAGATTTTTCTGGAGTGTTTCTTGGTGTTTCTTTACTCGCATCTGGTTGATGATCAATATTTCCGTAGATAGTAGAATGATTTAAAACGTTGTCAAATTTTGAAGTAACTTTCTCCATAATTATTTATTTTAAGATTCTACAATAAAATTACGCTTTATTATTTTTCTAAAGTATCCCGAAATTCGTCATTTGTATCCCAAATTTCTTTTTTTATATATGTTGTTGTTTTCTATATTGTTGAGGAGAAATAGAAGTGTATTTTTTAAAAAAACGACCAAAAGATGAAGAAGAGTTGAAACCTAGATCTAATGCTATTTGGACAATTGTTTTCTCTGAGTAGCCAAGCAAAACATACGCTTCTTTTAATAAATACTCGTCAATAATAACATGTGGAGTTTTCTTAGTTGCTTTTTTTACAAGGTGAATCAAATATTTATTTGTAATAAACAATTGATCTGCATAAAACTGTACGTCTTTGTGAGCGATAACATTTTCTTGAACAAGTTGTGTAAACTTACAAAATAGAGTGTTGATTTCGCGGGAATGATTTTTATTTACTTTTGAATATTGTTCAGCAATTATAGAGGCAGATTCAAGAAGTAAAGTAAAAATAATCGATCGAATAATATCTTCTAAGAACAAAACATTTCTTTCTCGTTGTTCTTGAAGATAATTGATTAACATTAAAAGATGATTCGCATCTTTTTTATTTGCCTTACAAACTGTAAAGTTTTGATGTGTAAACAAATTAAGTTTATCAATAAAGAAAGGATTAGAAATGTTTTTAAGGAGAAAATTTTTCTCAAAAAACAACAATTTCATTCTAAAATTAGAGTTAGTATCTAGAATTTTCAAAACAGTAGAAGGAGCAGAAATCAAGAATTCGTTTTGAGTAATAAAATATTTCTGAGAATCTATCTCAACTTCTATTGAGCCAGATAAACAAATACAAAATGCATAAAAGTCTATTCGAAATGATCTTTCAGGAAAAGCAAAAATTGGATTTCCTGATGAGATATAATATAGTTTATTACAATTTACGCCATAAAAAGACAAGGTCTCTTTTAGGTTTTCATAGTTTTTCATGCTTGAAAATAAAGTTGGTCAGATCGTTTTTTTAGGGTAGTAGAATTGATATAGCAAAAATAAGAATTATTTAGTAAGTAATTAAATACAATAAGGTATTTTAACTGTATTCTAATGTAAAAGTTATTTTCATATCAACTAAGTAGTTCTTAAATAAGAAATTTCATGAATATAATCAATGAAATATCGGCTAACAATGTTGAATGATGTAGTAATTTTTTGTAACAAGTAATACTTTTGGATTGTGTAGTTTGTTTCGGTTAAGATAAATTACCTTTGCAAAAAATCCGTTATGTTTTCTGCCATTAATAAAAAATTAAATTCAGATCCCGTTTATAATCTCCATTTTATTTTAATGTGTTTGAGTTCGTTGTTGTTTTCAGCGAGTTTTAATATGATGATTCCCGAGCTACCTGCTTATTTAAGCAGCATGGGAGGAGCAGAATACAAAGGATTTATTATTGCATTATTTACCTTGACAGCGGGAATTTCGAGACCTTTTATTGGAAAATTAACCGATAAAGTGGGGCGGGTACCTATTATGGCAGTCGGTTCTATTGTCTGTTTTGTGTGCGGAATTTTATATCCTGTTTTAACAACCGTTTCAGGTTTTTTATTTTTGAGATTGGTACACGGCTTTTCGACAGGTTTCAAACCCACTGCAACAGCAGCTTATATTGCAGATATTATTCCGCGCGAACGTTGGGGCGAAGCATTGGGCTTGCACGGAATTTGTTTCAGTATCGGAATGGCAATTGGACCTGCATTGGGAAGTACAATTACATTATATACATCGATTAATGTGATGTTTTTTACGTCTTCGTTTTTTGCATTATTATCGATATTGATTTTATTCAACATGAAAGAAACGTTGCAAAATAAACAAAAATTTTCGTTTGGATTATTGAAAATTTCACGACATGAAGTTGTAGCAAAAGAGGCACTTCCAGCAGCATTGATTACATTTTTATCTTATATTGCTTATGGCTCTATATTAACATTAATTCCAGATTGGACCGAACATTTAGGTTTTCAAAACAAAGGTGTTTTCTTTATTGTTTTTACCATTTCTTCGATGTTAGTACGTTTCTTTGCAGGAAAGATATCAGACCAAAAAGGACGTGTTTTGGTTATAAAATTAGGTTTAGTATTGCTCATTGTGGCATTGGTTATTTTGGCTTCAGTAGATGCTAAAATAGGTTTAATTTTGGGTGGATTGATGTATGGAATTTCGACCGGAATTCTTTCTCCAGCACTTAATGCATGGACGATAGATTTTAGTAAAC
>NZ_CALGVK010000070.1:0-3272 GCF_937930195.1 uncultured Empedobacter sp. | reverse complement strand
CGTCAGTTCGAGCTTGTCGAGACCTCGTTAACTTCTCGATACGCTTCATTGCATTGCGCTATTCGAAGTGAAGGGATTTTAGTCAAAGGTGGAAAGTCTCAAAGTTAAAAGTCTGAAACCTGTATTCTGAAACCTGTATTCTAAAATCTCTCCCCTACAAACTAAAACGATATTTTGCTCCAATAGTAACGTATCGATCCATTAAACGATAAGATCTGGTGCTGTATCCAATATCGCTGACATTAAACGTGGTAAATTCCTTTTTATTGAACAAATTGTTCCCTTTTAAAAACACCGTCCATTTGTCGCCTTTTAATTTATACGAAGCTTCAAGATCTAAAAACCAATGACTTCTCTGATTTGTAGGTAAGCTGCCAAAATAATAATGCTCTACTATAGCTTTGGCATCCAAATGCTCTCCTATTTTATAGAAAATATCTAAGAAAGAAGTTCCGTTGGTAAAATCACTTTCAAAATTTGGAGCTTTTACTTTTGTAAACGACCATTCGGTTCCGATATGAAAATTGAGTGCAGTTTTAAAATTTGTTCGCCATTCCCAAGTAATATTTTTATTGATGGAATGATTCTTTCTCAGGTCCGAATCATTGATTTCATTGAAATACGTACTATAAGAATAATTCGCATTCAATTTGGTATTTGATTTCCATTTTCTAATATAAAAACTTGAATTGTAATTTACAGAAATACGATCTCCTCCTTTAATGAATATGCTTTCAGAAAGCGAACTGTATTGTTCTAAACTACTGCGAGAACTCAATGCTTTATTTTGTTGCGAATAATTAACGCCTAATGAAAAACTGTATCTGTTTAAGTAATGACGAATGTGATATCTAATACCTGAATTTTGATAATTGGTCAATGCAAATGTGCCCAAACCTTTCCTAAAACTACGCGAACTCGACAACAAATAGGTATCGTTTACTTCGGTAATACCCGTAGTGCTAAAATTATACGAGTAATTTCCAGAAAGCATTTGTGTAGGCGTAATTTCCCACGAAACATTTGCCGATGGATTGATATAAAAAGGCGTATTGGTTTGATTGCTTTGGGTACTTTTCCATTCGTTATACAATTGATGTGCATCGGCTCTTAAACTGATTTTCCACGAATGAATATCCCATGTATATGCTCCGTTGGCGTACAAATCGCCCAAGATATACTTGACATTGGACTGAAAATCTTGGGGTTGAAAACTTACATGTTCTTCAAACAATCGAAACTGACTATTGATTTTTTCTGAATGATGCAAATACCCGACTTGAAACGAAACTAAATTTCCTTTTTTCTGTTTCAGTTTGAAATCAGCTTCTACACCACCAAATGTTTTTTGATTAGCAAACGTATTATCTAAAGCAGTAGGTGAATTGGGAAACAAATCGCCCATTAAATAATCATTGATTTGATAATACTGAGGCAAATCGTTACTAAAAAAACGAGATTTTATCAGCACTACATTTTTCTCTTTCCATTTGTGCGTGTACGTTACTTTCTGATCAAAGAACGAATTTTTGGTATCTAAAGACTCTAAAGTGTTGATCTCATTAAATGTTAAATCGTTTCTACTTAATGTATTTCCTTGATTGTACACCGAACTGAATTGCAGCATTTGAGTAGCGCTGATGTCGTAGGTACCAAAAATATTAAGGTAGCCTTTTTTTAAGGCACTTTTGTAGGCTGTATTTTCTAAATTTTGAAACGAAGTTTCTCCTACATTTACCGAGCTGAATGACTGGTTGAAGGCATAATTTTCATCGAAACCCAGAAAACCAGTAAACTTCATTTTCAATTTCTTCGTTACAGGAACAATGGTGCTTAATGAAATATGTTCGGCATTGTTGATACGTGTTCTATAATCTTTTAACTGCCCTGGTCCTCCACTACTCAAGCCCATCAATGGATAGGAGTTTGAACCACGAACACTTTCCATTTCGTAGTTGTTATAAAACATATCGTCTAATGAACCCACTCGATTGATTCCTAAATTATTCAAACCCGTAGTGAGAAAGTTTTTGTATTTCTTACTAAAATTCATCAGGTTACCCGAAACATCATATCGATTGGCAGATGCTAAACCATAAGACGCAAAAACATCTCCAAACCAAATGTTTTGGTATGCCTCATCGATAGTAAGATTTAAAGCCACTTTATCGGAATCTTCAACTCCTTTCAGCATTTTATTGTGAGAATATTTTCGCAACACTTCTACCTTATCTAAAGGTTTGTTGGGCATATTTTTGGTAAGAATAGCATAGCCACGATTGAAAAAATCATCGCCATCTACCATTACTTTTTCTATTTCTTTGTCTTCAAATTTTATTCTTCCGTCTTTTTCTACGGTAATCCCCGGAATATTTTTCAATAAATCTTCCACCACTTGTTCGCTCCCAGTGGTAAATGCTTTGGCATCAAATACCAACGTATCACCGCGTTGCTTGATGGGATTTTCAATTTCGATAACAATATCTTGCAATACCTCAGCCGAACTTTCTAAAATGAAATCGACTTGATATTCTTTTTGATCTTTGGTAACTGTTAAGGTTTGTTGTTGTTTTACATAACTCATTTTGTTGACTTCTATTACCAACTCGCCTTCGGCTTCAATGCCAATTTTGTAAGTTCCTTTGGTATCGGTAAAACCAAAATGCAGAATATTACCCTCTGTATCTTTCACCAATACAGAAGTATTCGGTAAAGTTTCCTCAAATTCGTTGTACACTGTACCTAAGCAATAGGTTTGCGCTTGTGCTAAATAAGAGAACACCAACAAAATAAAGACGTAAAAATGTTTTAGTTTATGCATAAGTAGCAGGTGAGTTATTGCAAAAAAACAGCAAGTGATTTGCTGTTTTTTATTATCTTTTATTAAATGAAATTATCCCCAAATTACAGTAACATCATCTTCTGTAAACTTAACATTTCCATTTACTAAATCTTTAACAAATTGATCTTTATACTTCCCACAATCATCCCAAGTTAAATCACCTCCTCTACCAGGAATAGTAGCTTCAGAACCATCTCTGTTTATAGTCTTCACATACACAGTACAAGGACGTTTCTTTTCTTCAACCTCTTCAATATGGGTTATTAAATATTTGCTATTACAGTCTTCCTTTAATTCATCCAAAATGTTCAATTCTACAGAAATTTTATTTGCTGCTATAGACACATTAAATGTAAGACACATTAATGCTACACTCGTATAAATTTTATTTTTCATAATTATTATAATTTAAATCAATATTTTCCCATTC
>NZ_CALGVK010000069.1:0-19329 GCF_937930195.1 uncultured Empedobacter sp. | reverse complement strand
ATGTATTATTGCAAACAGAAACGAAAGGGATTTATCGCCATTCATTTACAGCAAAATTTGAAGTATATGATACACAAACGAAATCGAAAGTAGTTGTTTTTGATGGGAAGAAAATTCAAGAACCTTTGTTTTCGCCAGATGCATCTAAAGTAGCTTTTGCTTTTGAAAATAATTTATACATTCAGGATCTTAAAACAAATAAAGTAACGCAAGTTACCACTGATGGTAAAAAGAATAACATTATCAATGGGATAAATGATTGGGTTTACGAAGAAGAGTTTGGTTTTGTAAGAAATTTTGATTGGAATGCAGATGGAACGTCTTTGGCCTATGTTCGTTTTGATGAATCGAAGGTAAAAGAGATTAATATTCCGATTTACCACAACAATCTTTATCCACAAGAGTTAAGATACAAATATCCAAAAGCAGGAGAGGACAACTCGGTTGTTTCGTTGCATGTTTTTGATACGAAGAATAACACTACATCAAATGTTGATTTAAAAGGAGTTCAGAATTATTATATTCCAAAAATTAAGTTTTCTAAAAAGGCGAATTTATTAACTGTTGTAACATCTAATCGTCATCAAAATAATGTTGATGTGTCGTTTTATGACATCACAACTAAAAAAGTAAATAAATTATTTACAGAAACGAATAAAGCGTGGATTGAGACAGATAACTTAACTGTAGAGTTTTTAGCGGATAATTCGTTCTTATGGACTTCTGAGCGCGATGGAAATAATCATATTTACCATTATGCCGATAACGGAAAGTTAATCAATCAAATTACAAAAGGCGAGTGGGAAGTAACGAATTATTATGGGTATAATCCGGCAAACAAAACGCTTTATTATCAATCAAATTCTAATAACGGGAAACGTATTTCGACAGAAAGACAAATTTCAGCTGTTAGTTTAGATGGTAAGAAAACAACGATGTTAACGAAGAATAATGGGACAAATTCGGCTGCTTTTAGTAAGAATTTTACGTATTTCATTAATACTTTTTCCTCTATCACTACGCCAAGAACAATTAGTTTAGTAGATTCTAAATCAGGCAAAGACTTAGGAGTTATCGTTGACAATACATCTGTAAAAGAAAAATTGAATGCAGATAATATCGGGACAAAAGAATTATTTGTTTTGAAAACTGCTGCAGGAAACGAATTGAACGCGTATGTGATAAAACCAAAAGACTTTGATGCAGACAAAAAATATCCTGTGTTGATGTATCAATATTCTGGTCCAGGTTCTCAGAATGTCAACAATTCGTACTTCAATTCAAACGATTATTGGCACATGATGTTGGCACAAGAAGGGTATATTGTTTTCTGTGTTGATGGACGTGGAACAGGTTATAAAGGAGAAGCATTCAAAAAACAAACGTATTTACAATTGGGTAAATATGAGGTAGAAGATCAGATTGCAGCAGCAAAAGAAATTGGGAAATTACCTTATGTTGATAATTCACGAATCGGAATTTGGGGTTGGTCTTACGGAGGATTTATGGCATCTAATGTTTTGTTTAAAGGAAATGATGTGTTCAAAGCGGCGATTGCAGTAGCACCTGTTACCAATTGGCGTTATTATGACACGGTTTATACGGAGCGTTTTATGCGTACACCACAAGAAAATGCATCTGGATATGATGACAATTCACCTATTAATTATGCAAATGATTTGAAAGGTAACTTCTTGTTGATTTCTGGATCTGCAGATGATAATGTACATGCACAAAACACATACGAATTATCGGAAGCGTTGGTACAAGCAAATAAAGATTTTGATATGGCAATCTATACCGATAAGGACCATGGAATTTATGGTGGAAATACACGTGTACAGCTTTACCGTAAGATGACAAATTTTATTAAAAAGAATTTATAACTTTCTAAAAATTTAACACAAGAAATATGAGTCAAGACAATAGTTTAGTTAAACATCTTCATAGTTTGGGGATGGACGATAAAATGGTAAATGGTCATCCTGCTGGATTATTTGTATTGTTCTTTACAGAAATGTGGGAACGATTCAGTTATTACGGAATGCGTGCATTGTTGACATTATTCTTAATCAGTACAATTGCAGATGGAGGTTGGGAATGGACAAATGCCGAAGCTATGAAATTATACGGAACCTATACAGGGTTGGTATATTTAACACCTTTATTAGGAGGAATCATTGCAGATAAATTTACAGGTTATAAAAAAGCAATTTTAATAGGTGCTTTGATTATGACATTAGGTCATTTATCAATGGCTTTTGAAGGAATAGCTCCTTGGTTTTTCTATTTGGGGTTAGGATTAATGATTCTGGGTAATGGGATGTTCAAGCCAAATATTTCTTCAATGGTTGGAAATTTATACCCTGATACAAGTGCTAAAAAAGATGCAGGTTATACAATTTTCTACATGGGTATTAACGCTGGTGCATTCTTAGGGATGTTATTGTGTGGATATATCGGTGAAAAAGTAGGCTGGCATTATGGTTTTGGATTAGCTGGAGTTTTTATGTTCTTTGGAATGTTACAGTTTTATTTTGGAGAAAAGATTTTTGGTATAATTGGAGAATCTCCGAAAGAAGTAAAAGCTTTTCATGACAAAAAAATTGCAAATCACGAAGAAGAGCCAGAAGTACAGACATCTGCTGCTGTGGTAAGAGATCGATTAATAGTTGTTGCTGTTTTAATGTTAGCAAGTATTGTATTCTTCTTAGCTTTTGAACAAGCGGGAGGGTCAATGTCTATTTTTGCGAAAGATTATACACAGCGTGTTTTAGAAGGAAATGCTGCAACAACTTTTAAATGGGTTGATGCTATTTTGACGGTTGTTCCGATAGCAATTGTAACACTTGTTTTATATGCGCTTGCAAAAAAGATTTATAAACAATACCCTCTAACCATTATTTTTACCGCAGTTTCATTTGTAATTATTTGGGGATTAGGTTTATGGAAAATTTTCAGAGAATTTAATTCTGTAGAAACAGAGGTTGCGGCTTCTTGGTTTCAAATCTTGAATTCCTTTTTTATTATTGCTTTAGCTTCATCATTTAGTAAGTTTTGGGAAAAAATGTGGAATCCTTCAGGACCAATTAAGTTTGCATTAGGATTATTCTTAGTTGGAGTAGGGTTTGCAGCTTTAGCTTATGGAGCAAGCGAAATACCTCAGGGAGCAAAAACAGCTTCTGTAAGTATGATTTGGTTAATTATTGCCTATTTCTTTCATACATCAGGAGAGTTATGTTTATCTCCAGTGGGATTGTCTTATGTATCAAAATTATCTCCAAAGAAATTCTTAGGCTTATTATTTGGTTTTTGGTTTTGTGCATCTGCAATTGCAAACTTTATTGGAGGTTTCTTAGGATCGTATATAGATCAGATTGTAGAAACACATTCAATGTCTTATTTCTTTATGATATTCGCAATTATCCCTGCGATTACTGCGATTATATTAATTGCATTAAATCCTGTTTTAAAACGAATGATGCACGGAATAAATTAATAATTTGACAAAAATCATTGAATAAGTAAAAAAAACCTCTGCTTTGTCAGAGGTTTTTTTTACTTTCGTTGATTGCTAATAAAATCTAAAGGATATATTAGTGCATAGTTAAAAAATCATGAGTCAAAAATTAACGTTGGATCAAATTCAAAACTTTGAGGGAAAATACCCAAAGCAGCTTTGGCATTTGTTTATGGTAGAAATGTGGGAGCGTTTTTGCTTTTACGGAATGAGAGGAGTTCTTGCCATTTTTATGGTAGATATGTTAGGACTTACAGATGCAGAATCGAATTTGAAATATGGCGCAATCCAAGCCTTTGTTTACGCGTTTACGTTTGTAGGAGGTATTTTTGCTGATAAAATTTTAGGTTTCAAAAAGTCTTTAGTTTTTGGAGGATTGGTTATGGTTGCAGGAAACTTATTAATTGCTGCAGACCCTCATCATTTCTTTTACTACGGGATTACACTGAGTATTATCGGAACAGGATTCTTCAAACCAAATATTTCTTCGATGGTTGGAGAACTTTATAAACCAGGCGATCCACGTCGTGATGCTGGTTTTGGATTATTTTATTCGGGAATTAACATTGGTGCCTTTTTAGGAGGTATTGTTTGTGTTTATTTAGGAAAACAAGTGAGCTGGAACTTAGCTTTCTTAGCTGCAGGTATTGTGATGATTATTGGGGTTGTGTTGTTCCTATTTATTAGAAATGAATTAGGACCAATTGGTGATTCACCTCTAATAAAAATGGATCCTAAAAAACGATTAATTCGCGAAATTGCAGTTTATGCAGGTGCAATAGCTTGTATTCCATTAATCTTTATTATGATTCATAATACGGCATATACAGATATGTTTATGTTTATTGTTGGACCATTAGCAATCATTTATTTTTTAATCCAATTATATAAAATTCCAGATTCTAAAGATAAAAGTAAGTTTATTGCAGCCTTTATTATGATTGCATTTTCTATTTTATTCTTTGCAATCTTCGAACAAGCAGGAGGTTCTTTAGCTTTGTTTGCGAATAAAAATTTACATTCTACTTTATTCTCAGTTCCATTAGATCCAAATATTGTAAATAACAGTGCAAACTCTTTATACGTAATCATTTTTGCACCTTTATTAGGATTAGTTTGGTTATGGATGGCTAAAAAGAAAATTGAACCAAATACAGTTGTAAAATTTGGTTTAGCGTTCTTAATGTTAGCAGGTGCATATTACATTTTCTATTCGTTAAGATTCTTTGCAGATGAAAACGGATTATCTTCATTAGAGATATTTGCTTTAGCGTATTTCGTTGTAACAATAGCAGAATTATGTCTTTCTCCAATTGGTTTATCGATGGTAACAAAGTTATCACCTAAGCATTTAGGAGGAATGATGATGGGGCTTTGGTTCTTAGCTTCTGCTTATGGACAATATTTGGCTGGTATTTTAGGAGCGGGAATGTCTTCTCCAAACGAAAATGCTTCATTAATGGATAAATTAATGGCTTATACAGATGGTTATCAACAATTAGCTTTATATTCATTAATAGCTGGTATTATTGTAATCGCTTTATCCCCATTAATTCGCAAATTAATGCAAGACGTAAAATAACTTTTAAGAAATACTTTTAACAAACAAACATGAGTTCAAAATCGGAAAATTTCTTTGATTCAAAAGTACTTGGGCATCCTTCGGGTTTGTTCGTGCTTTTCTTTACAGAGATGTGGGAGCGTTTTTCATTCTACGGAATGCGCGTTTTATTAATTCAGTTTTTAACAGCTGCAGTTATTGGTTTAAATCCAGGCTGGGAATGGTCTATTGAAAAGGCAACAGCTTTATACGGAACCTACGCAATGTTACTATACATTACGCCTATTTTTGGAGGTATTATTGCCGATAAATACATAGGTTATCGATGGGCAGTAGTTGTAGGGGCGATAATTATGACGTTAGGTCACGCTTTTATGGCCTTTGACACTCCATTATTTTTATACTTAGGATTAGGATGTTTGGTAATTGGAACAGGATTCTTTAAGCCAAACATGACATCAATATTATCAGAAATGTATAAAGATTTCCCAGAGAAAAAAGATGGTGCTTACACAATCTTCTATATGGGAGTTAACGCTGGTGCATTCTTCGGAATGATGTTATGTGGATTCTTAGCAGAAAAAGTTGGATGGCACTGGGGATTCGGATTAGCTGGAATCTTTATGTTATTAGGAACATTGCAATTCTGGTTGGCTAAACCATTATTTGGACATATAGGTGAAGTTCCATCAAAAACTGGAAATCAAATTACTGCTGACGATGAAACACCAAAATATGAGCCAGGTGAAAAACCAAATCCTTTTACTATTTTAGATCAAATCTTAATCGTTATAATGACGTTATTAGGTTTAGGATATGCGTTCAATGATCCCTTAAATGCAATTGGAGGAATTAATTTATTTGACTTTTCAATAGGAGGATTAGCAGGACAAAATGTAGTCATTTTAATTGCATTATTCATGTTCTTCTTTGTCGTGATTCGTCGTTTAGCGAATTACACAAAAGTTGTTCGCGACCGTATGATTGCGGTTATTATTTTCGCATTCTTCGTTATTTTCTTCTGGATGTCTTTCGAGCAAGGAGCTACATCGTTAGTTATTTTTGCACGTGATAATACAGAACGTAATTTAATTGGAGGAGCTGCAATGGCATTCAATATCTTCAATACGTTATTAACAGTTATTCCATTATTGTTTATCACGTATGTATTGTTTTTGTTAGCAAAACAAACATTCAAAAAAGCTGCCGCATCTAATGTCGTTTTAGCATTTACTTTCTTAGGAATTTGGGCTGCTGCTATTTGGATGTTAAACTACAACTGGTCTTCTCACTCTTACGATGTTTCGTACCAAGCAATCAAAACAGCAAAAGTAGATGATGCAGGAAAACCTGTTTTAGACGATAAAGGACAAGCAACTTTTAACTTAGAACCAGTAACGGCTTCTTATGTTGCAAAACCAACAGATGTCATTGTAGATGACGTGATTAATTTAGCTTCTCAAGATGCTTTGACACAAGGAACGGCGATTAACATTCACAAAGAAGGAGATAAATTTGTATTAGTTTCTCCAGAAAGTTTAGTAAAATTAGATGCTGAATATAAAAATCAAAATAAACCGTCTGAAATTGTACCTGCTAAAGTTGCAGAAATTAAGGATAGTCAAGTAGAGATTACCGTTTCTTGGTTTTCTACTTTAAACTCGTTCTTCATTATTGCTTTAGCATCCTTAGTTTCTCGTATTTGGGATTCTAAATATAACCCTTCAGCTTCAGTAAAATATGGTTTAGGATTAATCATTATGGCAATCGGATTCGGTTTCTTAGCTTTCGGTTCTTACGGAATCTCAGAAGGTGTTCGTGTTTCGATTATTTGGTTAGTATTGGCTTACTTGTTCCACACATTAGGTGAACTCTGTTTATCACCAGTTGGACTTTCGTATGTTTCGAAATTAGTACCAGCACGTATGATTGCATTTATGTTCGGAATGTGGTACCTTGCAATTGCAATTGGTAACAAATTGGCAGCTATTTTAGGAGGTCAAATCGAAAATATTACAAAAGAATACTCGTTATCAACTTTCTTCTTAATCTTTACAATTGTTCCAATTGTAGCAGGTTTAATCGTTATTGCATTAAATCCAATAATGAAGAAATTGATGCACGGAGTTAAATAATAAAGATTGAAATTATGAAATCAAGTTTAGTCATCGCAACGTTAATTTTATCGTCATTTCTTTTCGGACAAGAAATTAAATGGTTATCCTTAGAGGAAGCGTCAAAGGAAATCAAAGCACATCCAGAAAAACCTGTATTGATTAATTTCTATACTACTTGGTGTGGATTCTGTAAGCGTTTAGACAAAGAAACCTTTGCAAATGCTCAAGTTTCAGAATATGTAAACAACAATTATATTGCTGTAAAATTTGATGCAGAAACAAAAGATATGGTGAAATTCATGGGAATTCAATATACATATATTGCTCCTGCAAAAGCAAATTATTTGGCTTATGCGCTAACAAACGGACAATTGAGTTATCCTGCTACTGTATTGATGAATGGCAAAGGAGATATCAATAAAATTGTTTTAGGTTATCGTAGTTCATCTGATTTCATAACTGATATCAAAATTTAATTAAGAAATAACCTTGTGTAGAGGTTTTCCATAAAACAGAATCGAATTTATTTTCTAATTCTGAAACAACAGAAGGGTAGTTGCTGGCATCAGCAATTACCCTTTTTAATTGACTATTTTTTTCGAATGAATATGGGTTAGACTGATGAATCAACACATAAAAAGGAAGATCAGAAATATCGGAATGTTCTTCATCTAATAGGAGTTTAAATGATTTAGTTTCGATTGAATGTGGATGTTTGATAAAATATTGATGTCGAAAAGATGAATGATAAGAATAGAAATCTACTTGTTTAATTCGTTGATGAATTTTATAAGGTTTAATCGTAAAATTATACGTTTTTTCGTCTAAAGGTTTTTCGCTTAGAACAACTAAATAACGTTGATTTCGTATTCCAATTATACTATTCTTGTATTGATTAAAAACGATTAATTCATTCGACTTATTCAATTGATAAACGTGGTACAATCGTTCCATTTGAATCACCAATAAACAAGTCAAGCAAATGAATAAAGCAGTTGTCGATTTTTTGAGGAACAATGGTTTCAGAAAATATAAAATAACGCCAATCAACATTGCTGTGAATAGACTAATGTAGACTTCTTTTGCTATAAAATTAAAATCAGATAACCAATAAATGTATTGATTAATGATAGAAATAAATTGATTAAAAACCCACGTATAAGCTGGAATTTCGACCTTAATGATAATTAAAACAATACTAATTATTCCGCCACAAATCATAAAAAAAGAAGCAGGAATCAACACTAAGTTTCCAAATAAAAACAAGCCAGAAAACTGATTAAAATAGAAAACAGAAACAGGTAATGTACCCAATTGAGCAGATAAACTTGTTGATATCATAATCTTTATTTTCTTCAGAAAACTATTTTTCACTTTCCAAAAATGTTCGAAAATTGGATTAAGCCATACAATAAAAAAGACAGCCGAAAAGCTTAATTGAAAGCCAACATCAAACAAAAGATTAGGTTGAAACACCAAAATAATGAATGCAGAAAGCGAAAGGGTGTGGTAAATATTTTTAGGACGATTGAGTAATTCGCTGATATAATAAATAGAAATCATCAATGCAGAACGAAAAACAGGCGGTTGTAATTCAACATAAAATGCAAAGAGCCAAATACAAATCAAACTGATAATAATTCTAACTTTACAACCATATTTTAAACTTAATAAAGGTTGCAAAACGAATTGTAGGATCATGAAAATCATCATCACATGAAGTCCAGAAATTGATAAAATATGAACGACTCCAGTAGCAACATAACTTTGATTAAGTTCTTGAGAAAGTTCTGTTCTATCGCCCAAAAGCATCGAAGAAATAATAGCTCTACTTTCGAGCGAATAACCTTGTTTGGTTAATTGTTCTCTAATGATAACTTTCGATTTTGCAGACCAATTTCGAAAACCTGTTCCTTCTTTGTGAATAGAAATTATTTCGTTTGCAACTAATTGTGAATAAGTTCTTTTTCTATTTAAGAAACGTTTGTAATCAAATTGAAAAGGATTTAGAGGACCTTGAATTTCGGTTTCTTGACCATATACAATCACTTCATCATTTGGATATAATTTTGTTTGTTGAGATTTTAAATGAAGTAAAATTTGTTTGTTATTTTCAATGTCCTTAACAATATAATTTGTGTATTTTTCAGTTGAATTTGAATTGTAGTAGACTTTTAAGAGATGAGCTTTTGAGTCGGATTCAATGATATTTTTTGAATATTGATTATAATTCTGGTGAATATAATAGCCTAAAATAGGCGAAATGATTAAAAAAGGAATGATATTTTGACGATTCTGATTATTTAATAGGGAGATAAAAAGAAGAATAATCAGTAGAAAAAATATAATTCGTAAATTTGTAGCAGGAATTAATAATTCAGAAATAATTATTCCAATTGAGAAACAAATTGTTAGGATAAAGAATAGATATTTTTTCACCCCAATAATTTAAGACAATATTTATAAATAGTAGGTTTTAATCATTTGTAAATGAGTTGATTAAAAAAAATAGAGAAATGAAGAAAATTATTATACTAATTGTGTTATTTTTCACTCAAGTAGCTATGGCACAGATTGATGTGAAGTTAACAATTACAAATCTTAAAAAAACGAAGGGAAATCTGGCAATTGAGTTTTATAGAAATGTAGAAAATTATACAAAAGGTCAAAATGCATTCAAGAAATTATATATTCCTGTTGCTGACATTGATAAATATGAAACGGTTTTTAAAGATATCGAACCTACTTTTTATGCCGTAAAAGTGTATTTAGATACCAATAACAACAAGAAACTTGATAAGAGTTTTTTAGGGGTTCGTAAAGAACCTTATGGTTTTTCGAAGAATTTAGATCCTATTTTAAGGGAACCTACTTTTGAGGAAGCAAAAATAGAAATGACAGAAGAAAATAATACGATTTCAATAAAATTGAATAATAATAAAGGCGATGATTAACCTCGTCTTTATGGATTAAAATTTAATCGATAAGCCTAAATTCAATCCGAATAAAGAAGGATTTTTGGTATCTACATTTTTCAAAGGATTAATCATATACCTATAATTTGGTTCAAGATTTATACTCGATTTATTCGATAAATTATACTCCAATTTAACACCAGCATTTGCGCTATAACTTGTATTGTTCAAGTTATTTGCTTCACCCAACTTGTATCGAGATTTTGTGTTGGTATCTGCCAAAGAAATGGAGTTTTTTGTAAGAATATAATAACTTCCTCCCGCTGTTGCAAGAAGGTTAAACTTATCGAAACTTGCTAATTTGTATTCTGCTTCTACAGGAACTTCAATGTAATTAATTTTTTGTTCCATGTTATTTGTTTCAGAAGAAAGCATAGTCATCATTGTACTTTGAGAGGCATTATTGGCAACTACTCTAATATTAGTGTGCTAATTAATGTTATTAGATGATTTTGGAGCGTTTGCAGAAAGTGCAGAAATCCCAGTATTGATTCCAGAATTAACATTTGTTGTATGCTGTTGTAACTCCACTTTAGCAATACCAGAACGGATGTTTAAATTTTTATTTATTCGAACCGAAACTTTTGCACCATACGCAACTGTAATGCTGTTTTTGATGTTATAATCGTTAAATTCATTCGCTAAAATAGACTTTGAATCTAATATTATGGTTGGATTAACATAAGAAGAAATGGCCAGAATAGGCGCTTGAGGTTTGCTTTCTATTTTTTCCTCTTCTTTTTTCTTCTATTCTTCTTCAAGAACCAATTCTAATGGTTTTTCGTCTTGATTTTTTAGGATAGTATTTTGCTGAAAATTATTTCCTTTCTCACTAAAAGAGTTATTCTTTTGGTCTGATAGCTCGTTTTGGAAAGAATTATTTAGGGGAAATTTTTGTGTTTGATTTTCTTCTTTTTGATTTGTAGTAGAAAACAACGTTGACTTTTTATTTAATTCATCAAAATATGAATTTGGTTGTTTAGTCATATTATCATCTTGTGGAAGATTGTTTATTGTTGAAGTTACTGGATTTTTAAAAGAATTTTTCTCCTCTACATTTTCATTTTTATTTGAAAAGTTTTGATTAGAATTTATGTTAGTTTTTACAATTTCATTCGTTGGAAACGGATGATTTGTAGTCGCATCATTTTGATTAAAATAATAATACACCGAAATTCCAGCAACCAAACATGCTGCAGTAGAACTTATCCAATAAAAAATCGGAACAATACGTTTTTTCTTCTCTTTTTCATCCAATTTTTGTTGAATATTTTTCCACGCATCTGTCGGTGGTAATTGTGGTTGAGAGAGTTTATCTTTAATATGTTGATCTAATTTGTTCATTTGTTGACAGTTTTTAAAAGGTTGAGTTTTTGTTTTAATAAATTTCGCGCTCTTGATAAGTTTGATTTTGAAGTTCCTACCGAAATATTTAACATTTCTGCAATTTCTTGGTGTGTAAATTCTTCAAAAACATAGAGGTTAAAAACTTGCCTGTACTGAGGTGGAAGATTATGAACAACTTCTAATAATTGTTGATAATCAAAATTATCCTCAATATCTTCGTCGTCATCTTGTGTTATAATGAGTTTTTCATAGTCTTCAAATGGTAAAGTGTTTTTCTTTTTTAATTTCTCTAAATTGAGATTTACCATTATTCGTTTCATCCATCCTTCAAACGATCCTTCAAATTTGAATTGGTTAACCTTATTAAAGATATGAATAAATCCCTCTTGAAAAATATCTTGCGCATCTTCGTAACTTTCGGCATAGCGAAGACATATCGAGAACAAAACAGGTGAAAATTCAAGATAAATTTCTTCTTGTGCTTTTCTATTTTGTTCTTGACATTGCTTGATTAAATATTCAAGAGAGTCTTTATTCAAACTTATTGGACTTTATTTTTCTTTGATATCTAAAATGATTGAATCATAAATAGGTTTGTTTGATTCAATATTATTTCCTGTCCAGAATTTTAAGGTATATTGCCCAGCTTCTTTAGGAGTAAAATTTAACGTTTTTGTTTCTGAAGTAAGTTCTTGTACACATGAAGAACCGCTTGCTTGACTTGCATAAACTCCAATATGATGTTTAAATTTTGTATCTCCACTTAAAGAACTAAATTGAATAAAGTTCTGACAAGAATTTGCTTTTTGATAAGTTACATGAATGTTTGTTGTTTCTCCAACAGGCTTAATCGAGTCTTCGTGGACATAGATATCAGTTGTAGGTAAAAAACCATAATTTGTAAAATCTCCATCATCATCTAAACAGCTAAAAGTTGATAATCCTATAGCACTAACCAAAGCAAACATGCTTAATTTCTTCATTAATTTCATTGTATGAGTTTTTTAATTGTTATAAATGTAAGATTACAATTTTTTAAAATGGTTGCGTTTTAAATTTAATTTTAACACTATAAATTAAAAATCCTCTTGAGAATCAAGAGGATTGTTTTGTTAGAAAAGGTTGTAAACTTTTAAGTTAGGTCAATCCGAAACATTTTTAACAATAGACTGAATGACATCTATAGACTACAAGATTACAAAATCAATAAAAGGTTGCGTCAATCTTTTATTTTTCTCTTCATTTATTTTTTAAATCCTCTACGATTAAATTTGCTGTTCTTTCTGAAGCGCCAATTCCTCCAAGTTTATGGTACAATTCTTCGTAATCTTGAAGGATTTTATCTCGTTTTGGTGAATTTAATATTAGATTTAATTCTCGTTTAATATTTTCGTACGTTAAGTCATATTGTATTAATTCTTTTACGACTTCTTCATCCATAATTAAATTGACCAATGAAATAAAACGAATATTTTTCACTACACGTTTTCCGATCTCATACGAAATTGCATTTCCTTTGTAACAAACCACTTCTGGAACTTTTAACAAAGCTGTTTCTAATGTTGCTGTTCCCGATGTAACCAAGGCTGCATGTGAAATACGTAATAAATCGTAGGTTTTATTTTCAACAATTTTCAATTGATTTCCGACAATTTTTTTATAATTTTCTGATGGTTGAGAAGGAGCTCCTGCCACAACAAACTGATAATCTGGAAAATCTTTTTCTACAGAAAGCATCAAGGGTAATTTGACTTTAATCTCTTGTGTTCGACTACCTGGAAGCAAAGCTATAATTGGTCTTTCGTCTAAATTGTGCTCTTTTCGAAATCGTTGTTCATCAATTGCGGGAAGATGATTGAGCGAATCTAACAAAGGATTTCCTACAAAATCGACTTTATAATCATAACGTTGATAAAATTCTTCTTCGAACGGAAGAATGACAAACATTTTATCGACAACTTTTTTAATTTTATGAACTCGTCCCGTTTTCCAAGCCCATATTTGTGGCGAAATGTAATAGTAAACTTTAATTCCAAGTTTTTTTACAAACTCTGCAATTCTTAAATTAAAACCAGGATAGTCAACTAAAATTACCGCATCAGGTTTATAGGTTTCGATGTCTTTTTTGGCAACAGAAATATTTCCTAAAATCGTTTTCAAATTCATTACAACTTCAGCAAACCCCATAAACGCCAAATCTCTGTAATGTTTGACTAAAGTTCCGCCTTGCGCTTGCATCAAATCTCCTCCCCAAAACCTAAATTCGGCATGTGGATCTTTTAATTTTAATTCTTTCATTAAGTTCGATGCGTGTAAATCGCCCGAAGCTTCACCTGCAATGATATAGTATTTCAATGGAAATCATTTTTCTTCTTACAAAGATAGGAGAAATCTATAAGTGGAGTAGATTTCAATGTTTTTTATTGCGTAAATTTACTCTTTCAAAGAAAGAAAAATGTCAGACGAGATTATAAATAAAGTTGCCAATAGTAGCTTAGTCACAATTGATTTACAGGATTATTATCCTGATGGAGATCGTGTTGTTTTTGACTTGAAAGATTGGTTATATGAAGAATTGATTCTTAGAGAAAAAGATTTTAGAGAAAATCTGAAAAATCATGATTGGTCACAATATCAAGATAAATATGTTGCATTAACGTGTACAGCAGATGCAATTGTTCCGTCTTGGGCATATTTGTTGGTCGCAACATACTTGTCGGGAATAGTAAAACGCGTTGTTCACGGAAGTTTAGAAGATTTGGATACGATTTTGTACACAGAGATTGTCGATCATTTACCTTATGATGATTATATCGATGGAAAAATAATTGTAAAAGGATGTTCGCACAAACCCGTTCCAGATTCGGCTTATATTCAATTAATAGAACGTTTGCAACCTATTGTTAGTTCGTTAATGTTTGGTGAAGCATGCAGTACCGTTCCACTTTATAAAAAGAAGAAATAAAAAAAATCCGCTCATTGAGCGGATTTTTTACACAACAATAAATCGTAATTTATTGATTAGTTCTGAAAACTAATTTATTATCTCCTGGTTTTTCTTCGAAATAATCGATTAAAACCGCATCATTATCATTAATAGAACCTTTCAAAATTTCTTTTGATAATTCGTTTAATACATCTTGTTGAATGACTCTTTTTAGAGGTCTTGCTCCAAATTGAGGATCATATCCTTTTTTCGCTAAATATTCTACAGCTTCTGGTGTAATATCTAATGTGATGTCTCGTTGTGCTAATTTTTTAGCCACTCCATTCAAATAAATAGATACAATTCCAGAAATTTGGTTTTCACTTAGCGGACGGAATAATATGATTTCATCAATACGATTTAAAAACTCTGGTCTAAAATTTTGTTTTAACTCATCAAAAACAAGTTGTTTTGTTTCATCATAAATCTGTGGGACATTGTTTTCGTCAATATCAGCAAATTTGTCTAAAATTGTATGCGAACCAAAGTTAGAAGTCATGATGATAATTGTATTTTTAAAGTTGACCACACGACCTTTGTTATCTGTCAAACGTCCATCATCTAAAACTTGTAACAAAATATTGAAAACATCTGGATGCGCTTTCTCAATCTCATCTAACAAAATAACCGAGTAAGGACGACGACGAACCGCTTCTGTTAATTGTCCACCTTCATCATAACCTACATAGCCCGGAGGTGCCCCAACTAAACGAGAAACCGCATGGCGTTCTTGATACTCAGACATGTCGATACGCGTCATTGCATTTTCATCGTCAAACAAGAATTCGGCTAAAGCTTTTGCTAACTCCGTTTTACCAACCCCGGTAGATCCTAAGAATAAGAACGAACCGATTGGTTTTCCTTCGTCGCTAAGACCTGCACGAGAACGGCGAATGGCATCAGAAACAGCTGTAATAGCTTCTTCTTGCCCTAAAACACGTTTGTGTAATTGGCTTTCTAAATTCAATAATTTTTCACGATCAGATTGCATCATTTTTTGAGCAGGAACACCTGTCCATTTCGAAACAACTTCTGCGATATCATCTGCATCAACAAATTCTTTCACCAATTTGTTGTGTTTGTTTTCTTCTAAATTTTTCTCAGCTTCTTCTAAATCTTTTTTGGCATTGACTAAATCTTCAAATTCTAATTTAGATGCTTTTGCATAATCGTATTCACGTTTTGCACGTTCGATATCAAATTTGATATTTTCGATATGTTTTCTCAAATCCTGAACTTCATCAGCACGTGTTCTTTCTGCTTCCCATTTCGAGTTCAATTGATTTCTTTCATCTTGAAGATTTGATAATTCTTCTTTCAAAAGATTCAATTTTTTCTCATCATTTTCACGTTTTATCGCTTCAATTTCAATTTCTAATTGAATAATTCTTCGGTCTAATTTATCTAAATCTTCTGGTTTAGAATTCATTTCCATACGTAATTTAGAAGCTGCTTCATCCATCAAATCAATCGCTTTATCTGGTAAAAAACGATCTGTGATATAACGTGTTGATAATTTTACAGCCGCAATAATAGCTTCATCTTTGATGCCTATTTTATGATGTTGTTCGTATTTATCTTTAATACCACGCAAGATCGAAATTGCAGATTCTTCATCAGGCTCTTCTACCATTACTTTCTGAAAACGACGCTCTAAAGCTTTGTCTTTTTCAAAGTATTTCTGATATTCATTCAACGTTGTAGCTCCTATTGAACGTAATTCACCACGAGCCAAAGCTGGTTTCAGAATATTAGCTGCATCCATAGCACCTTCTCCACCACCACCTGCACCAACAAGTGTATGAATTTCATCGATGAATAAAATAATTTCACCATTTGAAGAAGTAACTTCTTTTACAACAGCTTTTAATCGCTCTTCAAATTCTCCTTTGTATTTTGCTCCCGCAACTAAAGCACCCATATCCAATGAAAAAATTTGTTTGTTCAAAAGATTTTCGGGTACATCACCATCAATAATTCGATGAGCCAAACCTTCTGCTATAGCGGTTTTACCTACACCTGGTTCACCAATTAGAATTGGGTTGTTTTTTGTTCGACGAGATAGAATTTGTAAAACACGACGAATTTCTTCATCACGACCAATTACAGGATCTAATTTCCCTTCTTTTGCTAAATCTGTTAAATTTTTAGCGTATTTGTTTAATGAATTATATGTTCCTTCCGCGTTTTCAGAAGTTACTCTTTCTCCGTTTCTCAATTCTGTTACTAATTTTTTTGTGTTGTCGAATGTTACACCTCTATTTTTTAATAACTGACTAACAGGTGATACATTCTTGATTATACCTAATAATAAATGCTCTAAGGTGATAAAATCATCGTTCATCTCTTTTGCAATTTCTTGTGCAGATTGCAAAATTTGGTTAGATGAATTTGAAAGATGATTTCCTTGTTGACCTTCAATTTTTGGATATTTATTGATTTCTAAATCCAGCTCAGGTTTCAACATATCCATTTTTACACCTTGTTTTTCTAAGATTAATGATAATACGTTTTCATCAACATCAATCATTCCTCCTAAAATATGAGCAGGTTCTATCGCTTGATTTTTATGTGAAACTGCGATTTGTTGCGCGGCCTGTATTGCTTCTCGACCCTTTATTGTAAATTGATTAAAATCCATTGACCCTTAGTTTTTTATATTCGTTTTGTATGGTTTTATTCCATCAAAAAAAATTCCAAAGTAGATAAGATGTTAAAAAACTGACTTTTTGACCTTATTGAATAAAAAAAAGAGACATTTTGACAATGTCTCCTTTAGGATTTTGGTTAATACTGACTTTAAAACAAACCTTCTACAGATAAATAACGTTCGCCTGTATCATAGTTTATCGTTATAATTTTAGCTTCATTTCCTATTATATCCAATTTTTTAGAAACAGCAGCAAGAGATGCACCTGTTGAAATTCCAACAAATAAACCTTCTTCTTTAGCAACTTTTTTGGTGAATTCAAAAGCTTCTTCTTTTGTAATTTGAATTGATTGATCAACAATAGTTAAATCTAAATTTTTCGGTAGAAATCCAGCTCCAATTCCTTGAAGAGCATGTGGACCAGGATTTCCTCCTGAAATCACAGGTGAATCTGTTGGTTCTACAGCAAAAACTTTAGTTGAAGAATTCGCTTCTTTTAATGCTTTTCCAATACCAGAAAGATGTCCTCCCGTACCAACACCTGTAATTAAATAATCAATTCCTTGAGGAAAATCTGCAAGAATTTCTTTGGCTGTTGTAGTATAATGAATAGTTGGATTTGAATTATTTTCAAATTGTTGTGGAACCCAAGCTCCTTCTATGTTTTCAGCTAATTCTTGTGCTTTTGCGATTGCACCTTTCATTCCTAATTCTTTTGGAGTCAAAACAAATTCAGCTCCATAAGCTTCCATTATTTTTCGGCGTTCAATCGACATTGATTCTGGCATTGTAATAATCATTTTATAGCCTTTTACTGCAGCTACAAAAGACAATCCAATACCAGTATTACCTGAAGTAGGTTCGATAATTGTTCCTCCAGGTTGTAAAATACCTGCTTTTTCAGCATCTTCAATCATTGCCAAAGCTATACGATCTTTGATTGATCCTCCTGGATTTTGTTTCTCAATTTTTATGTATACATGATGATTTGGAAATAATTTATTCAATTTGATTATTGGTGTATTTCCAATGGTTTCTAAGATATTATTATAAATCATTTTGATAGATTTTTAGATGATATAATCGTGATGTTGTTCAATTTTTTGCTTCTTTATTTGTGGTTTATTTTCTTGATAAACAATCGAATTATCTTCGATACTTTCTGTAATCCAAACATTACCTCCAATTATAGAGTTTTCACCTATTACAGTTGTTCCACCTAAAATAGTAGCTCCAGCATAGATGGTTACATTATTTTCGATGGTTGGATGACGTTTTTTATCCGCTAAATTCTTCGAGACATAAAATGCTCCTAAAGTTACACCTTGATAAATTTTGACATCATCCCCAATAATAGTTGTTTCTCCAATTACTATTCCAGTACCATGATCTATATAAAAGTTTTTTCCAATTGTGGCACCAGGATGAATATCAATTCCAGTTTTAGAATGTGCGTATTCTGAGAAAAAACGTGGTAAAATTGGAGTGTCCAATTTGAATAAAATATTAGCTAAACGATGGATAGCGATTGCAAAAAAACCAGGATAGGCTAAAATAATTTCTATTTCGGATTTTGAAGCAGGGTCATTCGCATAAAAAATGTAAATAAGATTTTCTAATTCTTGTCGTAGTTGCGTAAATTGTTCAAAGAAATAAAGACTAATTTTATTTGATTTTTCTTCTGGAACAATTTTTAGCAAAATAGTATTGAATTGATTTAACAAATCTTCTTTTCTGTAAGTTGAATTTGGTTGCTGAAAAATTTCATCGTAAATGATAGATTCAATTATTGGTTCTAAATCCACTTTTTTGAATGGTAAACTATACTTTGAAAAATGATTCATTTTAATTTATCTATAAACTCTATAAAAATAGTAGACAAATGTATTCATTTTTTTTACATTTTTTTATAAAAACTAGCTGAAAAACTCTTTTTAAGGCAAATACTAATCTTCTCCAGTAGTATAATGTAAGCATAATCGTAAACTGCTTTGACTTAAATAAATAAAACAATATACTATTTATTTAAAAGTAAGTGCCTGTTTAATTAACTGAATATCAACAATTAACACATAGAAATCTATTTGGTTACAATTATTTTAATAAAAAATAATATCCAGTGTTTTGTTTACACCAAAAAAGAGTTACTTTAGTGAAATAAATTTTAAAGGAT
>NZ_CALGVK010000068.1:0-3854 GCF_937930195.1 uncultured Empedobacter sp. | reverse complement strand
ATTACCAATACACTACGTATTTCAATGATTTAAGATTCAAAAGAAATTGAATATAAAAATCCTGCTCAATTGAGCAGGATTTTTTTGCATTAAAAAATAGTTGAACAATTATCGAATGACTTTTATTGATTTGTTTCTGAAATAAATTAATCCAGCACCAGCAGCTATAATTAGTAATAGATAGGCAGAGTCGTTAATTCGTGCAGCAGGAGTATCGGGATCATCTACAGTTGCAATACTGTTGGATTGTGTTTGTGATGAAAAGAAGGATACTTCCTCTCCGTAATTAGCGAACATAAATGGCGAAACGGAAAACATTACGATTAAAATAAATTTTCTCATTAGAATATAGTTTTTAATGTTGTTGTTTTAGAATCTGATGTTGTTACTTTGATTAATAACACTTGGTTGTTTTTCTTTAATTCTGATAACACAAGTCGATTGTTCGATGATTGTTTAGCGATAACTTTTCTACCAGTTATATCATAAACTTCTACAAAAGTGATTTCTTTTTGAGAGGTTAAAACAAGGGTGTTATTTGTATTGTACACGACAACATCTTGTTTTGATAAATCTGATGTAGATAAGGTTTTGTTTTGATAAATGATTTCAAAACGATCGTTGTAAATACCTTGTTGAGCATCAAATGTGTAATGATCTTTTGTTAAATCAACCACTTGGTGAAGTTCTTTATCTCTTAAATAAATCGCTTGATCCTCAAAATTTTCTGTGCTATTTAATTTGATGGTATAAGGTGCGCTTTCTTTTGCTTCGAACCCTAATTGTACCGTATCTTCTGTTGTGAATGGTGCACGTCCTTGAATCACATATTTTTCAGGAGTTCCTTCGATGATAGAAAATAATGTAGAGCCGTTGAACATTTTGTTCAATTTAGCATCAATTTGATGGTCAAAACCATTTGTAGCATCTTGCATATAAGTTACTAAAATTTGATTTTTAGCTTGTGCTCCTTCAAACAAATCTAATCTCACACGTTTTGTATCTTCTTCATTTTTATGGAAAATAACTTCTTTGTCATCCCATCCTGTAAAACCATTGTGTAAGTATATATTTGTTGGATTGTTTGTTATTTCTACAAAAAATCCTTGACCAATAGCAATATTTCCATTAGGAATTTTTCCTCCTGCAGCAGCTTGTACACCACCTGCTCTCGTATAAGAAGAGTAGTTGTTGCTCGCGTAGCCATTTGTTGTAAGTGGAGATTCTTGCGTCCAGAAGTACAAGGCAGAAATATCAGAATTTGTATTTAAAATACGATTCGCATATATAGGAGCAGGATAAGGATTACCAATTAGGTTGTATCCCAAATTATTTTTTGTTACAGGAATAGAAAATAACCCTGTATTTAATTCACCAACAAATTTTCCGATATGTTTTTTACCTGGCTTTGTTGTAGGGAAATCTGAACCTACTCGAATATGGTATCCTTTTCCAGCTTCAAAATTATAGCTTGCAGGATTTTCTAAGTTTCCATTCGGATACAATGGATCTTCGATAAATAAACTTGCAAATTTGTTCGTTGTTTCATTGTATTTGTAGAACCTCTTTAACAATGTATTTGGAGAAAATTCTCTCAGGTTCTGATTTTTAACAGGCGATGACCACAATGCAGCATCATTAAAAATCATAGGTGAACTTTCTTGGATTATTGTGAATTCACCACTTGCAGAAATATTATTTCCCCATTGTAATAATCCACTGTTATTTCCTGTTACCACGAATTTATCAGCAGACAATTTATTTTCGATGATTGGTGAGATAATTGCACCATAATTATTAATTGTAACAGATCCACTTTCTAAAGTAAATTTATTAGTTGTGATTCTATTGCTTTGATCGATGACTAAATCACCTCTAACAATCGCTTCTTTTGTTAGTGTTGGTTCTCCTACAGACCAAGAAGTTCCATTCCAAACTGTAGATGTAGCTTCTTTTACAATGATTGTATAGTCTTCTACTTGACCTCCAA
Source organism: uncultured Empedobacter sp. (assembly GCF_937930195.1). Taxonomy (NCBI): domain Bacteria; kingdom Pseudomonadati; phylum Bacteroidota; class Flavobacteriia; order Flavobacteriales; family Weeksellaceae; genus Empedobacter; species uncultured Empedobacter sp. The sequence continues at coordinate 1,864 of NZ_CALGVK010000068.1, read as the reverse complement.
AGCGAGAATCACAAGCACCATATGTAACGTGAAGTGTATCGCTGTAAGTATTTGATACATCGCCAACAACTCTCATTCTAAGTGGTGTGTTTTTCTTAGCAGTGGTTGGTATAGTAATCGTTGTTGATAAATTTGTAATATTCCCAAGTAATTCATGATTAGATAAAACAACTTCATCTGCATCAAAAATACCATCTCCATTATAATCTATATAAATATAAACTTTTCTTCTGTTAGGATTGGTACTTGTTGTTATATTTAATTGATAGTTTTGACCTTCTGTAACCTCTGTAATATAAGCAGAGTTTATATTGTTACTTTTTGTAAAATCATTGTGTAGATTATAAATTATTCCTTTTTTAGAGATTGTATTAAACTCTATTTGATCAAAACGTATATGACCGGAACCTCCTGTTACTTCACAAGCTTCTACAGGAATATTACTTGTTCCATCTGCTGGTGTTAAAGCAAGAGATGTAAGAAACGAAGATCTAAAGAAATAGATAGCATCTAATGCTCTGTCTCCTTGTCCAGGAGTAAAACGATCGAGGTTTATGCCGTAATTCATCATGTTAACCAACGTATGGTCAAATGGAGTATTAGAACAGTCGTTAATGGTTTGGTTAATTGTGGGATATGTTTTGTATTGATTAAAAGAGTTATTTGGGTCTCCAAAAAATAAACCGCTTCTTATGTTTTGAGTATCTTCTATGTCATCGTTTGTTAGGCTACCGCAATTTACTCCATTTCCATCTCCACCATTAAAAGGATGTGCGACATTAAATGCATGCATCATTTCATGTGCAAAAGTAGTATCTCTATTGTTGATTGTTACATGGTAAAGCATTACAGATAAATCTAAACTTCCACCAGGGTAATATGCAAAACCTGCTGTATAAGCACCTGTTGTATTTGATTGATTTACCCCATCAATCATATTTGTTATGTATATATTGTAATATGAATTAGAATTCCAATTATAAGTGTCATTTAAATATTGATTCGTTAGTCCTTTTCCATTAACACCATAATTAACGTAGACAGAATTATTAGAAAGATCGTGAGTAACAATACCATTAGTTGCTGTATTGCTAGGTGTTCGTTTTGCTAAAACTAACCGAACAGGTAAAGTAGTACCTCCAGCTTCAGATCCTATTATATCACTTGCCGTTTCATCAAAAATAGAATTTGCACGAGCAATCCAATTTTTTACTTGTACTTCGGTAGGTATATATTTTCCTGTACCATCATCAAGTATGTGAACAACGGTAGGAATTTCAATTATTTGATTTGCTTTTAGTTGTTTTTGACCTTTTAACTCAGATTTTCTAAAATTAAGAAATTCGGCTTGTTTAGTTTCATATATCTTTTTTAGTTCAGGATTTTGTCTAAATATTTCTTCTTGAACTTCATCTACGCTACAAGTCCATGTAGGAGAGTTTTGCGCATTTACATTAACACTCGATAGGAGAAATAATGATAATAATTTAAAATAGAGTAATTTTTTGCTCATTTATTAAGTGTTTGATATTTAGTGCAAATCTTAGATTAAGTTATACAATAAGAAAGTAAACGTAGGGTAGTTGTGAATCCTAAAAAGAGTAGTTTTTAATGAAATAGGGTAGTGTAGTGGGTAGTAGGACGATCAAAATACGATTAATCATTTATTTTATGCATGTTGTGATTTAATCGTAAATTCCGAAAAAATGAAAAATAAAATAGTGACTATAAATACGTTGATGTTTTGAAGAGGTAAAAGAGTGGTGAGTTTGATTTTTTTTAATCGTAAGTAGATTTTCTTATCTTTGTAAGTTCGAATTAGAAGAATTTATGTGTATTTATAATGTGATCTTATCTGGTGGTG
>NZ_CALGVK010000067.1:0-26200 GCF_937930195.1 uncultured Empedobacter sp. | reverse complement strand
CGTTTACAAAATCTTCCGCTGGCGAAGGAAAACCTGCATTTACTTGACCAAAATTTGGTATATAATATTTTTTACCTTCCGTATTGATTTCAAAAACTGTTAGTTCTTGGTCGATCATTTTTATAATATGTTTCATCTTTATTCGTTTAATAAACAACTAATAAATCTTTCCATTTTGTGGTATAACAAGGAGACAATTTATTTTGACGCATTTTCCATGTTTTATTCAAATCCTGCGAAGCTAACTTTATTTTTGCGGCACCAAACTTCTTGTTCATCGTATCAATTGCTTTCATCAAATTAGGATGATGTTGATTTTCTTCTTCAAAAAGTGACAATTGTTTTTGATCCGAAGAAACAATTCCCGAAACCACTACTCCAGCCTTTTTGTACTCGTATCCTTCTTTATAAATTTGTTCAAAAACCTTTATTGCAAACTTAGACAAGGTAATACTCGAATTGGATTCATAAGGCAATTGACACGAAATAGAACGATAATATTGTGGTTTATTTTTATCAAAATTATTGGTCTGAATGAATACTGTAATCAAATTGCAAGATGATTTCTGTTTACGAAGTTTTTCTGCACACGAAACAGCAAAAGTCGAAACACGCTCTTTCACATATTCAAAATCACTGGTATATTCTTCGAAGCTACGTGTTGTTGCAATACTTTTTTTGGCTGAAACGGTTTCTAAATCTAAAACAGCTTCTCCTAATAAATCTTTTTTCAGACGTAAACCAACAATCGAAAATTCTTTTCGAAGAAAATCATCTTTTAATTGTACAAAATCGAGTGCTTTTTTAACACCTATCCACCTCAATCGTCGAGACATTCGTCGACCAATTCCCCATACATCTTCTATATCTAACCATTTCAGTGCTTTGTAAATTTGTTCTTGCGTTTTGATTACATACACACCTTGGTGAATTTCTGGAAATTTTTTCGCAATATGATTGGCTAATTTTGCCAATGATTTTGTTGGTGCAATTCCAACACAAACGGGTAATTTGGTAAACTGATATATTTTAGATTTGATTTCTAATCCGTAATTTTTCAAATCAAAACGATTAAATCCTTCTAATTTTAGAAAACATTCATCGATCGAATAAATCTCATAATCAGGTGAATACGTCGATAAAATTGACATCACTCGATTGCTCATATCCGCATATAATTGATAATTAGACGAAAAAACCTCTATCTTTTTTTGTTCAAAAATTCGTTTAAATTGATGTGCAGGTGCTCCCATTGGAATCCCCTCTAACTTCGCTTCTGCAGAACGCGAAATGACACAACCATCATTATTAGACAAAACAACTATAGGCTGATGAAGAAGTTTCGGTTGAAATACACGATGACAACTGGCATAAAAATTATTACAATCAATTAAAGCGAACATGCTGCAAAGTTGAGAAGATTAAACGCCACATCGTGTCATCGAAAATGTTAATTTAATAAAAAATAAAGCCACTCCAATTGAAGTGACTTTTCAGTTATTTCATTTTATATTTTTTGCGCAATTCTTTTATCACAACCTCTGGTTCGTAAACGGTTTGATATTTTAATGGTTTATTGTTTTTGAAATATTGTACTTTCAACCATGTATCGTTAGTATCTAACTTCGTGTAACTGTTACTTTTTTCTAAAACTTTTTCGTTTACGGTGCTCAATACAGCAAAATAATCAAAGTTATTTCGTTGTCCTATTTCCGCTGCTCTTAACAAAGCATAATCAAATGTTCTTCCTTTTTTATTGTACTCATTTCCATCAAATGTTACAATATACGTATCATTATTCACCTTTTCTTCGGTGTAACCTCCTGTTCCATTATATTTTTGGTATGCAACAGCTTTGCTGTTATTACAGCTTGCCAAAGTCAATACAAAAACTCCAGCACATAAAATTTGAGTTATTCTTTTCATATTAAATTAAATTGGTAAAAAGAGCTTTAACAAAAGTTGTTCCTTTTACAACTAATTTTAAGAAATCTAAATATTTTCTTAACAAATTATTTTTTAATAAATGACATTCATTTCATATTCCCTTTTAAAGTCATTAAATTCAAAACATTAACATTCTTTTCTCGACCACTTATTTAACATTCTATTAACTCATTGATTCTAATAAAAATCATTTAAGTTATAATGCTTTATCTGATAAACTCGCCTATTTTTGTAAATCAATTATAAGTAATGAGTAAATTAGAAAAATATCTATTTTCTACCAGAACCATGACGGTCTTGCTGTTTATCTACGCAATCGCTATGGGGTATGCCACTTTCATTGAAAATGACTACGATACGGCTACTGCAAAAGCTGTTATTTACGAGGCAAAGTGGTTTGAGGTTTTAATGATTTGGTTAATCGTACTGTTCTTAATGAACATCAAACGATACAGATTATGGTCAAAGGAAAAATTGCCTTTATTGGTTTTCCACTTAGCATTTTTGTTTATTTTCATTGGAGGAGGAATTACTCGCTACATCAGTTTCGAGGGTGAAATGCCTATTCCAGAAGGAGGTACAAGCAACGAAATTACATCATACAAATCTTATTTCAAGATGATGGTTGATGACGGAACACAACGTTTGGCGTACGACAATCATCAATACAATATGACGTATTTTGATCGAAAAGACAGCACAAACTCTTTGTTATACAGACAATTTGAAGGTGAATACCAGTTCAAAGACAAAGTAATCAAACTACGCACATTTGATTTTGTTCCACATGCTTTGGATACAATTGTAAGAAGAAAAGACGGGATTAACGTTTTGGAAATTGTTACAGTTGGTCAAGGTGGACGTAATTCAGTTTTTATTCGTAATGGTGAAATCAAAAGCGTTAACGGAACACTTGTCGCGTATAACCGTCCGCAAGATGGCGCTGTACAAATTACAGGTGAAGGAGAAAATTTGACTATCAAATCTCCTTTCGAAGGTGATTATATACAAATGGCTGGTCAAGAGATTGGACAAGTAACAGACATGCAAAAATTGCAAGAAGGCGCTGGTAAAGTTGAATTTAATGTTGCTGCTCCATTAAAATTGCGTTCGTTATATACCATTAACGATGCTCAGTTTGTGATTCCAAACCCTTCGTTCAAAGGAGAAGTTTTATACAGACAAGGTTCTAAATTTAAAGCAGACGAAAAAAATCTTCCTGGCGCTATTAGAGCAGAAGTGATTGTTGGTGACAAACGTGATACAGTAACTATTGTTGGAGGAAAAGGTGTTTCGAATTACTCTGCAGATGTCCAAATTGACGGAATGAATATTTCGTTAGGATATGGTTCTAAGATGGTAAAAGTTCCGTTTAGTATTCGTTTAGATGACTTTATTTTAGATCGTTATCCTGGTTCTACCAATCCATCTTCTTTCGAATCTAATATTACAGTTATCGATGAAGGAAAAGAAACAAAACATCACATTTATATGAACAATGTAATGGATTATAAAGGTTATCGTTTTTTCCAATCAAGCTATTTCCCTACAGAGGACGGAACAATTTTATCTGTTAACCAAGACTGGTGGGGAACTAATATTACTTACTTAGGTTATTTTATGTTATTTGGAGGAATGTTTGTTTCTTTATTCTGGAAAGGAACTCGTTTCTTACAGTTAAACTCTTTATTAAAAAGTTTACACACGAAAAAAACAACTATTTTACTTCCGTTCTTTTTATTGTCTGGATTAGCTTTTGCTCAAAATCCTACAACGACTGATGGAAATAAAGCAACGCACCAAAAAATAACAACTGAACCTGATCAAAATGTACATTCTCCAGAACATATCGCAAACTTCTCTTCGGAGATGGCTAATGGCGATGAGTTGGCGAAAGGAGTTAAAATTCCAGATGAACATGCTGACAAATTTGGTCATTTACTAATTCAAGATATCGAAGGACGTATAAAACCTGTGAATACACAGTCGTTAGAAATTCTTCGTAAAGTCTATAAAAAAGATAAATTTCACGGTTTATCTGCTGATAAATGGTTTATCTCTTTACAATTAGACCCTGCTTATTGGGTGAATGCACCTATGATTAAAGTTGGTTCTAAAGGAGGAGATCAATTAGCGAAAATAACAAATGCGAATGCTGATGGTTATACATCGTTAATGAATTTGATTGATCCTAAAACAACTCGTTTCAAATTAGACAAAGCCTATAACGAAGCGTTCTCAAGAAAACCTTCTGAGCGTTCAAAATTTGATGAAGAAGTTATTTCGGTAACAGAACGTTTCAATATTTTAGATCAAACAGCGAAAGGGTATCAGTTAAAAATCATTCCTGTACAAAATGATCCATCAGAACGTTGGACTTCTTGGATTTATCAGACACAAGAAAATCCTGTCGAAATTGATACAATGGCACTTGGAATGGTGAGTGTATATTTTAACATGGTATCAAAAGGTATCGAAAATGGTGATTGGACACCTGCTGATAATGCAGTTGATTACATTGATAAATACCAACACAAATGGGGGAAAAATGTTGTTCCTTCTGCAACAAAAGTTGAAATCGAAGTATTATACAACAAATACAATGTGTTCTTTTGGGTGATGGTTGCTTATGCAACTGTTGGTGGAATTTTAATGATTTTATCATTCATTCAATTATTCTCAGAAAGCAAAGCATTACACCGAATCATCAACGTTTGTTTAGGATTATTGTTAGTCATCTTTATAGGACAAGCAATAGGACTGGGTGTTCGTTGGTACTTAACAGGACACGCACCTTGGTCGAACGGATACGAAGCCATTGTATTTATCTCTTGGGTGAGTGTATTGGCTGGACTATTATTATACAAAAACCGAAACGCATTTATTCCAACTACAGGAGCTATGGTTGCTGTAATTATGATGGGGTTTGCGCACGGAGGTTCTATGTTAGATCCACAAATTACACCATTGGTACCTGTACTTAAATCGTATTGGTTAATTGTACACGTTGCAATTATTGTTTCGTCTTATGGTTTCTTTGGATTGAGCGCAATTTTAGGCGTTTTCTCGTTAATTATTATGATGATTAAACCAAACAAGAAGATTGAAATTTCGTTAAAAGAAATGACTTACGTTTCTGAAATGTCTTTAACAATCGGTATTTACCTACTTACTGTCGGAACATTTTTAGGTGGTATGTGGGCTAATGAATCTTGGGGACGCTATTGGTCTTGGGATCCAAAAGAAACTTGGGCTTTCGTTTCAGTAATTATTTATGCAGTCGTTCTACATATGCGTTTAGTACCAGGTTTAAGAGGAAAATACGCGTTTAACGTTGCTGCGATGTGGGCGATTTGGTCAGTTGTTATGACGTATTTCGGTGTTAACTATTACCTGTCAGGTTTACACTCTTATGCAGCTGGAGATCCAATTCCAATTCCATTTTGGGTTCCTGCAACAGCAGTTGGAATGTTAGTGTTAACACTTGCAGCGTGGTACCTACAAAACAAAGTGTATCATATCAAAACAAAAGAATAAATTTATTCAATTATAATTTCAAAAAAGCTCATCTTTAGATGAGCTTTTTTGTTTTCTAAATGTTTTTTCTCGCTGCCTACGACTCGCATATAAAATGAAAACACAATTCTGAGAATTATTCAGATTTATATTTTTCCCTTATCAATAAATTCGATCTAACTTTTTATCAGTTAACAAGAAGCTTCTTATTACAAAAAAGGAAGCTTCTCGTTTAATAAAAAGAAAGCGCATTGTTACACTACTCTACTTTACCCCTCTTTTCATGCTTGCATTTCAGAAGACAAACCTTCTTAAATTGGTTCTTTGTTAAGTTCAGAAAAAAATGGTTGTTGCAGCGCATTCCATATCTTGATACAAAAGAAAAAGACAACCCAAAAAATTCGGATTGCCTTTTAACTTGAAAAATATTTAAAAGAATTGTTTCTATTTAAAATCAGCTTCTGTAACGTTCTTATTTACTTCTACTGTATCAATTGTAATTTTAGTTGTTTGAGGTCCAGCTTCTGTTGTCATTTCAGAAGGCAACAAGACACCATCAAAAGATTTATAACCTTTATTTATTGTCGTTGCGACCATCTCACCTTGAGGAGATTTCATTACTTGTTCAGACTTCATCAATAAACCAGTTTTTACATCATAATAATCTGTACGAGAAATTTCTGCAGCAACAACTTTGTAATATTCAACTCCGTTTTCAGAAACGATTCCTTCTACTTTAGCAGTTTTATATCCTTCCGATAAAGGAGCAAATAAAGAGTTTGTTTTCTTTAAAGGAGCTGTCATTTCAGCTGGTAAATCAATTTTCTGACCAACATTATAAAAACCTTTTTCTCCATCAAAAGCTTGAGTAACATTCATTCCGCCAAGATTCATTACAGTCAACGTTTTATTTGGTGCTAAATCTTTTTTAGTATAATCACCGCTCATTCCCATTGTTTCAATTTTCCCTTTTTGAACCAATGATTTTACAGCTTTTACTTTATCCGCTCCACCAATCGCTTTCAAATAATTATCTGTAATTTGAGTTATTGTAGTTGTTGTCGATTTTGCTCCAGAGGTTGGTTTATCTATTTTATTACCATAAGAATCGTAATATGTTACAGGATAACCCAATTTTTCTAAAGCGGGTGCGATTTGTTCTAACTTTCCAGTTACATTAATTTTCGCTTGATCAGGACGGAAATATTTTTTCGAAACACGTAACACATCATCTACTGTAACTGCGTTTATATTTTTGATATAATCGGCATAAAAGTTATCCGATAATTGATTCGTCTTTTTCGTTAAAGCTTGACCTGCAACAGTTGAAGGACTTTCTAATGTCAAAATAAAGTTTCCTAAGAATTTCGATTTTACATCTTCCAACATTTGTTGATCGATTTTATTTACCGTCATTCCTTTAATCTCTTTCATCGTTTCGACAATAGCAGAATCTGTTACTTCGTTACGAACAGTTGCATTTGTATTGAAACGACCGATATAGCGAGAATCAGAAACTCCTCCACGTGCACCGTATGTCCAACCGTGTGCTTCACGAAGATTCATGTTTAATTTTGAGTTGAAATCTCCTCCTAAAATAGAAGAAGCAATTAATGAAGCGTAATAATCAGGGTCTTTCTTCGTCAATTGAACTGGATAAGATACCGATACAACAGACTGAACTGCATTTGGCATATTAATCGCATTTAACTCTGTTTTTGTTACTTCTTCAACTTTAGGAAAAGCAGGAATATTTAATTGTCCAGCTTTCCACGATTTGAAGTTTTTATCGGCTAATGCTTTTACATCTTTTGTTGAAATATCTCCAACAACGATTAAATAAGCATTATTTGGTTTGTAGTAGGTATTGTAGTAATCCTTTACGTCTTGCAACGTTATTTTTTCGATTTGTTCTGGTGTATCAAACTCAGAGAAAGGATTGTTTTTTCCGTAAACTAAAATATTAGAAACGCGAGAAGCTGCACTTTCTACAGATTTCTCATTCGCTTTTAAACCTTCGATGTAACGTTTTTTAACATCTGCAAATTCGCTTTCAGTAAAATTTGGATTTAAAGCACCGTCTGCCATATAACCAAAAATCTCGTTAAAATATTTTGTCAAAGAACTTGCCGAAGCACCTTCTTCCCAAAAGTTAACACGAGCACCTAAAAACTCAATTCTTTTATTGAATTCATCTTTCGATTTCGAAACTGTTCCTGTTCCTAACATCTCACTCAATAAAGATTCGGCACCTTTCTTAGCACCTAATGCAAAAGGTGGATTATCAATTGTTAATGTCGCAGAAACGCGAGGTAATTTGTGATTCTCTACAACGATAACCGTTAAACCATTTTTTAGTTTAAATTCGTTTGATTTCCCTAAGTTAACCGTAGGCGCTGGACCTGGTTTAGGCATAGGGATTTGAACTTGAGCATTTACGCTAACTGCCATAAAAGCAATCGCAAGAGATAATATCTTTGTTTTCATAATTCAGTCGTTTTTTATTTGGCAGCTTTTTTAGATTCTGGTAAATAGTGAATAATTACACGTTGGTTTTTGTTAAGATACTTTTTCGCAACATTTTTGATATCTTCTCTCGAAACTGATTGATAGATTTTCAATTCTTCGTTGATTTTATTTGTATCTCCACCCAACATATATGCATCGGCCAAAGCATGTGCAATATTTTGAACGCCTGATTTTGAAGCAACAAAACTATTTTCGATTCCATTTAAGATTTTTTGGTAATCTTCTTCAGAAATTAAATTCGTTTGTACTTTCTCTATATCTTGTTGTAAATCATTTTCTAATTTATCAAACGAAACTTCTCCTTGAGGTAAAATTCCGATTGAATAGATTCCGTAGTCTTCCATTTGACGATTGAAAGCAAAAATCTGTAAAGCTTCTTCCTTCTCATCAACATATTTTTTATATAAAACTGAGGATTTTCCTCCTGTTAAATAACTTGATAACATTTCTAATGCATAGGCATCTTTCGATTTGTTATCTGGAGTACGATAATTAATAGCTAACAAAGGAATCTGAATATTAGAATCATACTCCGTTGCACGCACTTCAGTCGTAATTGGATCTTCTTGAATTACTGTTTTTACAACCTCTTTTCCACGAGGAATTACACCAAAATATTTTTCAATTAATTTCTTAGCATCCTCTTTCTTGAAATCTCCTGCAACCACTAACACTGCATTATTTGGCACATAGTATTGTTGACTAAAGTGTTTAAAATCCTCTAATTTGGCATTACTCAAATCTTCAAACGAACCAATTACACTCCAACGATATCCACTTTTCTTGAAAACATGCGGGTTAACGGCTTCTCCGTAAGAAAATCTTCCATAAGGTTGATTGTCTAAACGAGAACGTTTTTCTTCTTTTACAACCTCTTTTTGAGTATCAACTCCAATTTGATTAATGATTGGCTGACGCAAACGATCTGATTCCATCCATAATCCTAACTCTAAATTATTTGACGGAAATGTTTCGTAATAATATGTTCTATCAGTCGTTGTATTCGCGTTATTTGATCCTCCATGAGAAGAAACAATCTTGAACCATTCTCCTCTTTTGATATTTTCTGTCCCTTCGAATAATAAATGCTCAAAAAAGTGAGCAAATCCAGTTTTACCAACTTGTTCATCTTTCGATCCTACGTGATACATCACACCAGTTGTCACTACTGGAGCTGAATTATCCTGATGAAGGATAACATGTAATCCATTTGGTAAAGTATACTCATCAAATTCTATTTGCTGTCCAAAAAGTGCTGAACCTACAAATAAGATAGACATAAAAAGTTTCTTCATTTAGTAGTTTTTAAAGTTTTTATCAATTTACTTATGTAACATTAGTAGCAGTATTTTCAAAAATGTTACACCAAATTTGCATTAATATTAAAAAAATGTAAAATAGCACATGTCTATTGATTTAGTAGGCATTTCTATTAATTTACAACATTATTTATGAATAAACCTATAGTAAATGTTTTAGTATTTACTATAGATTTGTAAAAATCGAGAGAAAGAAAATGGATTTTATAGAGTTTTTTGGTTTCGTAGGTGCTTTTTTCATTGGACTTATCATGGGAGTTCTTGGTGGTGGCGGTTCTATCTTAGCTGTACCTATCTTAGCTTATATTTTTCATTTCGACGAGAGAATTGCAACTGCATATTCTTTATGTATAGTTGGTTCTACAGGATTAGTTGGTGGAATAAAGCAAGCTTCTAAAAAAATGGTCGATTGGAAAGTTGTTTATCAATTTGGTGTACCTGCAGTTATTGGAATTACGTTGGTTCGTGCTTTTTTAATTCCAGCACTTCCGAGTAATTTATTTTCTATAGGTGATTTTATCGTCACACGTCGAATGGCTATGTTTGGTCTTTTTGCGTTTCTAATGATATTTGCAGCAGTTTCTATGCTAAAAGGTAAAAAAGAAACGGAAATCGTTCAGCGAGATGAAAAATTAAATCCTGTTTTATTAATTCAAGGATTTTTGATTGGAGGATTAACAGGAATGGTTGGTGCAGGTGGTGGATTTTTAATTGTCCCTGCTTTGATGATGGTCGCAAAATTGGATATGAAAAAGGCTTCGGCTACATCATTAGTCATCATTGCGATTAATTCGTTAATAGGTTTTTTTATTGGTGATGCATTTCACATCAAAATAGATTGGGAATTCTTAAGTGTTTTTATTGGAATTTCTATGGCTGGTATTTTTGTTGGAACCTACATTAACAAATTTTTACCTGTACAATTTTTAAAACGAACATTTGCAATTTTCATTATCTTAATGGCTGTTTTCATGTTCATCGAAGAATTTATAATTCAATAATTTATCATATGGAATTCAACGAAAATTTTTGGAATGATAAATATATCAATAACCAAACTGGCTGGGATCTAAAGTCCCCTTCTACTCCATTAAAAGCTTATATTGATCAATTAGAAGATAAAAATATCCGTATTTTAATTCCGGGGTGCGGGAATGCTTACGAAGCTGAATATCTTTTGGAAAAAGGTTTTACAAACATCACATTAATTGATATAGCTGAAATTGTAGTCGAAAAAATAAAAGAAAAATTTAAAGACAACCCTCATATAAAAGTTCTTCACAAAGACTTTTTCGAATTAGATGATCAATTTGATTTGATATTAGAGCAAACATTTTTTTGTGCTTTAAACCCTGAATTACGCCAAAAGTATAGCATCAAAATGAATCAATTATTAGCGGAAAATGGTAAATTGGTTGGTGTTTTATTCAACAGAGATTTTGGAAATGACACTCCTCCTTTTGGCGGAAACAAAGCCGAATACCATACCTATTTCAACGATTATTTTGATTTCAAAGTCATGGAAGAATGTTACAACTCAATTCCTCCACGAGCTGGAAATGAATTGTTTATCAATTTAAAAAAGATCACAAAATAACCTATGATTTCATTCATAGTTTTAGCGTTAACTATCAATCTTATTTGATTTTAAATAAACAAAAAGTATCAGAATTTGTCCATTAACGGAAAGTTCTAAATTTAATTATTTGTATTTTTACACACTAAATTCATACTTATGAAAATTGAACAAATTTACACCGGATGTCTTGCACAAGGTGCTTATTATATAGAAAGCAATGGTGAAGTTGCAATTATTGATCCGTTGAGAGAAACACAATCTTATGTTGATCAAGCAACAAAAGATAACGCAAAAATCAAGTATATTTTTGAAACACATTTCCATGCTGATTTCGTTTCTGGACATGTCGATTTAGCCCAAAAAACTGGTGCAACAATTGTTTATGGTCCAACAGCTGAACCAAGTTTTGACGCGCATATTGCGACAGATGGAGAAGTATTTACTTTAGGTAATATTACGATTACAGCGTTACATACCCCAGGTCATACGATGGAGAGTACAACCTATTTGTTGAAGGATGAAAACGGTAAAGATTATGCAATTTTTACGGGAGATACATTATTTATTGGTGATGTTGGTCGTCCTGATTTGGCTCAAAAATTAAATTCAGATTTAACACAAGAGAAATTAGCTGGTTATTTATTTGATTCGTTACGAAACAAAATTATGCCTTTAGCGAATGATATTATTGTTTATCCTGCGCATGGAGCTGGTTCTGCTTGTGGTAAAAATATGAGTAAAGAAACTTTTGATACATTAGGAAATCAAAAAAATGTAAATTATGCATTGAATCCTAACATGACAAAAGAGGAGTTTATTACAGAATTAACTTCAGGGTTAATGCCTCCTCCTTTCTATTTTCCAGAAAATGTGATGATGAATAAATTGGGTGTAGAATCTTTAGACGTCGTAAAAGAACGTGCCAATAAAGCTTTATCGCCTGATGAATTTATTCAAGTTGCTGAAGACGCAAACGCCTTAATTTTAGACGTACGTGATCCGCAAACATTCGCAGAAGGATTTGTTCCAAATTCAATTAACATCGGAATCAAAGGAAATTTTGCTCCATGGGTTGGAACGTTAATTACAGATATCAAACAACCAATTTTACTAATTGCAGAAGTTGGTGCAGAAGACGAAGCGGTAACACGTTTAGCGCGTGTTGGATATGATAATGTGATTGGATTTTTGAACAATGGTTTCCAAGCTTGGCTTGATGCAGAAAAGGATTTTGATGAAATTGTTTCTATTTCACCTGAAGAATTTGTCGAATTAGTTGATGAAACAGAATTAAAAGTCTTAGACGTTCGTAAACCAGGAGAATTCGAAACTGCTCATGTAGAAGATGCAATTACTGCTCCATTAGATTTTATCAACGAATCAATGAAAGTAATCGATCCAGAAGAAACTTATTTAGTACATTGTGCTGGTGGATACCGTTCGATGATTTTCACGTCTATTTTACGTGCTCGTGGTTACGAAAATTTAATTGATGTAGCAGGAGGTTTTGGTAAAATAAAAGAAGTAGAAGGCGTTAAAATAGTAGAAGGAACCTCTCCATGTCAATTGGGAAATAATTCTTGCTCAACGAAATAAACAATTTTTTGCAATAAATAACGTTATAGCCTTGGAACACCAAGGCTATTTTCGTATTCTTCAACTCAAACATTATACATGAAAAATATAGTATTCATTTGTACCCTACTCTTTTGCTCAACACTTTTTGCTCAACAAAAAATACGTGGAGCTGAATCGTTTGTATTAACAATTCCGAAAGATTATCAGCGCACAATTGGATTAAATGACTATGCAACTATTCAATTTGAAAGTATTGCACCAAAACCAAATTCGTACGGATTTTTAATTTTCGAGCATAAAGATGAATTAAAATTAGCCGATCCTAAATTAGATATGATCGACTATACATTGAATTCTATAGAGCCGTATACGACACAAAACGGATTTAAATATCTAAAAAAACCTTATGTTTCGTATGAACAAGGATTCAATTTCGCTTATGCTGAATTTGAGACAAATGAACCCGAATCTGGTCACATTTATTTTTTGCAAACTGTTATCGAAACAAAAGAGTTTGTTTATCAAATTCTACAATATTGTAGTTTCGAAGACCGAGATATCATGAAAAGTGATTTTGTTTCTATTGTAAATAGTTTCAAATTGAAATAGCTGTAAGAAAGAAATAAAAAAAATCTCCTTCCAAAAATTTGAAAGGAGATTTTTTATCTTATCTCGTTATTGTTAAATCGTATTCATTATCAGATTCATCAAGCTTATATGTTAATTTCATATTGAAATCCTGCATAAATTTCTTACAAAATGTTTCAATATTTAATGAATCTGGAAAAGTAGATTTGTTCACAGTCAAAAACAAAGTTGTCCAACTTGTATTGTTTTTAAAAATTGTTGTAAACCTGTTTTCCCAATAATTTAAAAACTTTTCTTCTTTTTCATTGCTTAAAATCTCTTCCATTTTACCTGCTTTATAAACCAATAACAAATTTACAATTATTTCTATTTAAAAACCTCTTTTTTACGATTTATTAACTTTTATTCATGACTAATTTTCCAGTATATTGCCATTCTTAAGATTCGCTTAAGATTCCCTTATTTACTTTTAAGAGTAACTAAACATTAAGACATTTGAATATTAATTCAAAACAAAATGTTGACAATCATCGGAAGTGATGTTATAATATTTTACGATTTGAAATAAATGCAGATGATTTGAAACTCGTACAGGAACGATTTTTTCGCGCAGAAAATGATGCAACTGTACATATTTCTGGTTCGGGATTAGGTCTAAATATTGCCACTAAATTAGCTGAAATGTAAGGGATTACGATAAAAATTGAAAGTATACAACTGAAAAGCACAAAGATTAATTTAATTTTTAATATTGAACATTTTTGAGTAATTTCAATCAATTAAAATTCAAAAAAATGAGCCAACACGAGTACACGAACGGAGAAGTTACCATAATTTGGAAACCTGAATTGTGCGAGCATGCAGGAATTTGCACTAAATTACTCCCAAAAGTATATCATCCTAAAGAAATACCTTGGATAAAACCTGAAAACGCAAGCAGCGAAGAAATTAAGAAACAAGTTTCTCAATGTCCTTCTGGTGCTTTAAGTTTTAAATAATACTAAACTATTATTTTTTATTGATTTCGATAGCTCTGAAACCTTTTTCAGAAATTTCTTTCTTATAAGTTACTTTATCATATTTTTTCACTTCTTGTTTCAATTGACTTTGGTGAAAAAATATGCTATCGTTTGATTTTTCTTCTGTAATAAAACCAAATCCTTTCTCATTAAAAGAATTGATTACACCCGTAAAAACTTGTGTAGGATCAAACGCTGTATTTGGATTTTCTTGGCGACTTAACAAATCCTCTTCTCTATTTTGTAAATGTGGAGGAACATCTGTTAAATTTCCGTTGATATCAACATAAGCAATCATTTCTTCTAATGATTTTCCTTTGTTGTTATTTGTTTTTCTTTCTTCTCTTTGAAGAAGTTTTTCTTGTCTTTTTTTCTCTTTTTTCTTGATATTCTCTTTCTTAGAATATGAATCTGCCATATTTATATATTTTTTATAATTTGAATTTAACCCGATTTACTTGAAAAACTTTTAATTTTTATATTTTCTTTCAAATTTTAAAAATAAAAAATTTGAAAACTAAATCTGTAAAATAGCTTACGCTTTTATTACTAATAAAATGCTTGGATAAAAAATGTAGTACCAATTTGATAATAAAGTTTAAGTGCTAAACATAAACTGAAGCGATAAATTTGTACAGTAAAGCAAATAAAAGAAGCTTTGTAAACCAATTATTGCACAAAGATACAAAAAATTAAGCAACTGAATTAGTTGCAAATCTACAATCAAAAAAACTCATCTTCAATTCATAAATTTATCCCACTAAAACCACACAATAGATATACAAACAATACAGAAATTTTGTAATTTCAACAGACCACATGGATCATTTAAAGGAAAAACACCTTATGAAATACTAAAATCTAAACTAAAATAATTAAATTTATTATCTACGAAGTGATGAAGTACGACAAAATGTATTTAATAAAAAAGCAATGGATGAAATGGAAAGTTTTTGATCTAAATATTTCTCAATTTTAAATAGTTCTTGAAGGGTTAATCTTGTATAATTTTAGCTCATAACAACACTAAATTAATAATTTATAGTGTCGCATTAGTTTTCTGAACCCGCGCTTTTCTTCTTCCTCCAATGAACTGGTGTTACAATAAGATAGCATTAAAATCTCTTGGTCTTGAAAAATTTTAAGGCTATCTCTTGAGGCCTCTAAGATTTCAATCTCTTGTTTTACATCCAAACAAAATGAGTCTTTCTTGGCTTCTATTACTTTTAATGATTTGTAATAATGTAACTTCTCGTAAATTTTTGGTTAGTCTTTTTTGAAATAATCTAATTCGTCTTGCAATGAATTAAATTGGTGAGTAGTTAAAATCATTTGGATCTGATCTAAGAAGTCTGTAATTAAAGCGATTGCTTTTTTAGACTCTTCGATTGGATCATCACATGCAAACTTTAATTCAGCTAATTGTAATTCAAAATTGCTGAATTTCGAAATTAATTCTTGACTCATCTAATTTTGATTACGGTTAGTTAAATTGTTATTATTCAGAAATTTAATACAAATTCAACAATTCTAAAAATTAAATTTATAGTTGAAATACCTTTCTGTTTTGAATTACATTTTTTAAATGTTCCATATCATGAATAATTTTTTGTTCCGTAATCCTTGCATAATGTTGCGTTGTCGTGATATTTGTATGACCTAACATTTTGGAAACTGATTCGATTGGTACACCATTGGAAAGTGTTACCGTTGTTGCAAACGTATGTCTAGCACAATGAAAAGTCAGTTCTTTATTGATCCCAGATAAAGTTGCAATTTCTTTAAGGTATGCATTCATCTTTTGGTTACTGAATACAGGTAATAATTTTCAGTTTTGACATAAAAAATGTTCCTTGTATTTTTCGATTATGTCTAACGGAATATTTAATAATGGAATTTTTGTAGGAGTAGAAGTTTTCTGTCTATAAGTATGAATCCACAATTGACCATCAATACCCTTTACGATATGGTTTTTCGTTAAATTAAAAATATCAATATAGGCTAAACCTGTATAGCAGGAAAAAATAAAAATATCTCTTACAAGGTTTAATCTTTCAGTGCAATGTTCTTTTTCGTAAATCGCATAGATTTCCTCTTGCGAAAGAAAGATTCGTTCTACTTTTTCGACTTTCGGTTTATAATTGACAAATGGATCTTTTTGAATCCAATCTTTTGCCATACATTCTCTAATTATCTTTTTGAAATTCTTAATATATTTGACTGTTGTGTTATTGTTGCATTTGCGTTCGGCTCGAAAATAGAAATCTAAATCCATAATAAAAGCGTGGTCGATATCATCAATAGCTATGTCTTCTTTTTTGTATTGATGTTTTAGAAATTCTTTGATGTGCTTTAGTGTGGTTTCATAGCGTTCTATTGTTCCAGGTGCGACTTCTTTGTTGATTATTTTTTTTAATTGATCGGTGTGTTGAGGGAAGATAGGTTCTAGCATACGTTTGTTTGCGTTGCCTTGTGAATTAAGGAATTGTTTTATTTCTTCTATTGTTAAAACTTCATTACGTAAGCTGTATTGAATTTCGAGGTTAATTATTTTAGATTTGATGACTTCTAGGTAACCATTAATTGAATAGGCTTCTTCTGTCTTTCCTTTGATTTTGGAATTTTTGTGGTCCCCCGTTTTCGGATCGATGTATTTTTTTGTGGAGAATTCGTAGCGTTTATTGGCTATACGGATTGTAAAGTATATTGGTTGTAGTCCTTGTTTATTGGTCTTTGAGTTACGTGGACCAACATTAATTTTAAGATTCTGTCTCATCTGATTCAATTTTTATTGGTTAGATAAAATTTAAAGTGTTATTAGTGTAGAATCAAGATGTTCATCTATTGGACACGTTCTTGGTTAGGCTATGACAAGGGCTATGAAAAAGGTTAGGGTATTTTCATTGTCCTTTTTTACTATCTCTTTTGGGTAAAGGGATAGGACTTATTTCTTTAATATTTCTGCGACCTTTTTTTGAAATTAAAATAGGTCGCTAAATAGTCGCTGTTTTTTCTGAAACAAATGTTTTAATCTGAAAGTTTATTGCATAAAAAAACCTCTATTTCGTTAAAAATAGAGGTTATTTGAATCAACTTTGTTTAAAGTTGCGGAGAGTGAGGGATTCGAACCCCCGGAGGTGTGACCCTCAACAGTTTTCAAGACTGCCGCATTCGACCACTCTGCCAACTCTCCTACACAGCGTTTATTGCCGTATTGCGAGTGCAAATATAGAACGCTTTTTCGAATTACCAAACCTTGATTTAAAGTTTTTTTCATACAACTTGTTAGTTAATTCATTATCAAATAACTATTTTTTAAAATAATTAGGTAAAAAGGACTAAACCGACCTGAATTATGAAACCAAGTGTAAAAAATAATGCTGCAAACTTTAATAAAGTAAATCGGAAAGCATCATTTAAAATTAATTTTTCGATTAATGGTCGTGAAATTTTATCATCAAGAATTTGTTCTAATTTTTTATAAAAAAGTAACATAAACCCTATGATGATAAGCACTGAAATAAATACAAATAACGAACTAATTGAATGATAAAACATCATTCCCATAAACATTCCAAAAACAGCTAATATTAGCTGAGGAATTTGACGAATCATTTTACGAATTAGGTCTTCTGTTTTTCTCAACCAATCTGCTCCTAAAATTTCTGGAGCTGCCATCCAAAAAGCTAAAAACTGCAAAACTAAACCTAAAATTGTAAGTGTTTTGATCATGAATACAATTTAGCTTTAAAGATAAAAAAAACCACTCAATTAAATTGAATGGTTTAATAAATTATAGTTTTCAGAAAAGATATTATTCATCTTCTTCGTCATCCTCTTTCATTGTATGATACACGTTATTCACGTCTTCATCTTCATCAAATTTCTCTAACAATTTCTCGATGTCAGCTCTTTCTTCTTCTGTTAATTCCTTTGTTGTTTGAGGAATTCTTTCAAATTCTGATGATATAATTTCGTATCCGCCCTCTTCTAAAGATTTAAAGATTGTTCCATAATTCTCAAAAGGTGCAATTAACACAATTCCATCTTCATCTTCAAAAACTTCTTCTACACCAAAATCGATCATTTCAAATTCTAATTCTTCCATATCAACCCCTTCAGGTTTTTGAATTTTAAAATTACAAATATGATCAAACATAAATTCAACAGAACCTTGTGTTCCTAATTGTCCATTACATTTACTAAAGTAAGAACGAACGCTGGCAACTGTACGGTTGTTATTGTTTGTAGAAGTTTCAACTAACATTGCAATTCCATGCGGTCCATAACCTTCAAAAATTACTTCTTTATAGTTTTCTGTATTTTTATCAGATGCTTTTTTGATTGCGCGTTCGATGTTATCTTTCGGCATATTAACCGCTTTGGCATTCTGAATTACCGCACGAAGATGAGAATTTGAATGCGGATCAGGCCCTCCTGCTTTTACTGCCATTACGATATCCTTCCCAATTTTAGTAAACGCTTTAGACATTGCCGCCCAACGTTTCAATTTACGTCCTTTTCTAAATTCAAATGCTCTTCCCATTTATACTTGTTTTAATAGTTGCAAATTTATTCATAATACGAAAAAAATCCAAGAACTATGTCCTGGATTTTTAAGTTGTTATTATTTTAGACTGATTATTTCAATCCGTGGTATTTTAACATCGGTTCAATTGATGGATTTTTACCTCTAAAATTTTTGTACACTTCATTCAAGTTATCCGAATTACCTTGAGAGAAAACTTTATCACGTAAAATTTGACCATTTTCTCTGGTCATTCCTCCATTTTCTAATGTCCATTCGTATGCATCATGATCTAACATTTCTGCCCAAATATAAGCGAAGTAACCTGCTGCATAACCTCCCCCAAAAATATGGCTAAAATACGTAGAACGATAACGTGGCGGAACCTGTGGTAAATTTGTTTTATTCGCTATCAATGCTTGTTTCTCAAATTCATCTACATTCGATATTGTTTGATCTGAAGAAACTGTATGCCAAGACAAATCTAACGATGCTGCAGAAAGTAATTCTGTTAATGTATAACCTTTGTTAAAGTTAGCTGCTTTTTTCATTTTTTCTACTAACGCATCAGGAATTGTAGCACCTGTTTGATAATGTTTTGCGTAGTTTCTTAGTACAGAAGGCTCTGTTACATAATGTTCGTGAAATTGAGATGGGAACTCAACAAAATCTCTCGAAACATTCGTTCCTGATAAGGTTGGGTAAGTTTGATTCGCAAAAAAACCGTGTAAAGCATGTCCAAATTCGTGGAAAGTTGTAACCACATCATCATACGAAATCAACGCAGGTTGACCTTTTGCAGGTTTTGTATAATTACCTACATTATAGATTACAGGTTTTGTCCCGAATAAGTGCGATTGCTCAACGATATTACTCATCCAAGCACCTCCTTGTTTAGAATCTCTTTTGAAATAATCTGTATAGAATAATCCTAATTGTGAACCATCTTCATTAAACAATTCGTACACTTTTACATCTTCGTGCCAAGTTGGAATATCCGTTCGTTTTTTGAATGTAATTCCGTACAATTCTTTAGCCATAAAGAAAAGACCATTTTCTACAACAGACTCTAAAACAAAATAAGATTTCATTGCATTTTCATCTAAGTCATATTTTTCTTTACGCACTTTTTCAGCATAATAATTCCAATCTGCAGCTGATAAAGTATTTGACGAATTTTCTTTTTTTGCTAAAGTTTCAAATTCTAATGCATCTTTTTGCGCCATTGCTGTTGCAGCAGGAATCATTTTATTCAAAAGACCTTTTGCAGCAGTAGGATTTTGTGCCATTTGATCTTGTAAATTCCACTCTGCATAGTTATTAAAACCTAACAATTTAGCTTTCTCCGCACGACTTTTTACCAAAGCTAAAATTGTAGCACGCGTATCATTTTCATCATTTTTTTCTGTTCGAATCCAAGCTGCATCAAATAATTTTTTTCGTGATACTGGATTCGACATATTTTGTAATTCTGGCTGTTGTGTTGTATTTAATAAACTAATCAAATATGTTCCATCTGCTTGTTTGAACGATTCCAAATCAGCTTCGCTTAATCCTGCTAATTCTTCTTTTGTAAAGATTACACCCCCAGCTTTTGTTCCTTTCAATAATTGATTCGAGAATTTTGTTTCAAGTGAAGCGATTTCTCCATTCAATTTTTTCAATTCGTCTTTCTGCGATAAAGTTAAATTAGCACCAGCCAATTCAAATCGTTGGTAATACACATCTAACAAGCGAGCAGATTCTTTATCTAAGTTCAACGATTTTTTATTTTCGTATAAACTTTTTACACGTTGAAATAATTGATCATTCAAATAAATTGCATCGCTGTGTGCTGCAAATTTAGGAGACATCTCCTCCTCTATTGCTTGCAATGTTTCGTTTGTATTTGCTCCTGTCAATAATCCAAAAACATGACTTACACGAGTTAAAAGTTGTCCCGATTTTTCCATTTCAACCAACGTATTTTCAAAAGTTGGTGCTGCAGGATTCGTTGCAATTTTATTAATTTCAGCTAATTGTTCAGCCATTCCTTGCAATAAAGCAGGTTTGAAATCTTCGTTCTTAATTTTCGTAAAATCAGCTGTTTGGTAAGGCAATTTACTTACCTCGAAAAAAGGATTTGTATCGTTCCACATCGTATTTGTTGACTTTTGACTACAAGAAGTGGCTAAGATTGAAGAACCAACCATCATTCCGTAAAAAAGTTTTTTATTGAACATTTTATATTATTTTAAACTTAACGAAGTTAAAACTTATAACTCAAAGTTTCAAAAATATTAATGTGTAGAAGATTAAAATATGACTTTCAACCTCATTCTCTATGCGTTAAATAATTGATAAAGCTTCTTGAAAAGGTTGATTTATTTTCACCTAAAATAATTACCTTTGAAGAAGAGTGTGGAAGAGATTTCACTCTTTTTTATGACCTTAAAAATCAACAAATTTTGTATTTAGATTTAGAAGAATTAAAATATTTATTAGCCGAAAGTGTAGAGGAATTACCAAATTGGGAATCACATGAAAAACTTTCGCCTCCATATCGTCAAAAATTTGATTTAGAATATGTAAAACGTACCAATCCAAGAAGTGCGTCTGTCATGATCTTATTGTATCAAAATGAATTTGGAGAAATAGAATTTCCTGTAACGATGCGTGTATCGTATGATGGTGCACATTCTCATCAATTTTCTTTACCAGGCGGACAGTTTGAAGAACAAGATATCAGTTTTGATGAAACGGCTATTCGCGAAACGGTAGAAGAATTGGGTGTAGATTATGAAAATATCGAAATTATTCGACAACTGAGTGAGATGTACATTCCGCCAAGTAACTTTTTGGTTTATCCTTATATTGGTATATATCACGGAGAACCATTGTTTAACCCTGATGAACGAGAAGTACAATATGTTGTTCCATTAAATTTGGAAGCTTTTTTGAATGCTGATTACGAGGTTTTTGAAAGAGAATTTTCTGGTCAAGTGGTTGAAATTCCAGGTTACAACATCGGTGATGATGAATATCTTTGGGGTGCAACAGCAATGATTTTAGAAGAATTTAAAGATTATCTAAAAATCCTATTAAATTTGTAAATTAAACAATTAAGAACTCGTGTCTCAAAAAGCAAAGAAAAAGAACGCATTTCGCGATTCATTTGGACATTTATATTTCCTAAAAAGAACATTGATTTTCTTATTGGGATCTTTTACGTATAACCGTTACAATGGTTTTAATAAATTAAAAGTTACTGGAACAAAAAACTTAGTCGATTTACCTGCTCAAAATGTATTATTCGTTTCAAATCATCAAACTTATTTTGCAGATGTATTTGCGATGTATCATGTATTTTGTAGTGTGAAAAATGGATTTATTGATACCATCAAAAATCCGATTTATCTACTAAACCCTAAGATTGATTTTTATTACGTTGCTGCAGAAGAAACGATGAAAGATAATCTTTTGACAAAGTTATTCGCGTATACAGGAGCGGTAACAGTGAAAAGAACATGGCGTGCAAAAGGAGAGAATGTAAATCGAAAAGTTGATTTATCAGAAATTAACAATATCGATATCGCCTTGCAAAGTGGTTGGGTTGTAACTTTTCCGCAAGGAACTACAACTGCATTTGCGCCTGGTCGCCGTGGAACTGCGCATTTAATCAAAAAAAATAAACCCATTGTTATTCCAGTTGTAATTGATGGTTTTCGTAGAGCTTTTGATAAAAAAGGTTTGCGCATCAAAAAAAGAGGAATTAATGCAACAATGACTTTTAAAGAACCATTGGATATTGATTACGAAAATGATTCGAGTGATGCTATTATGCAAAAAATAATGAATGCAATTGAACAAGCTCCAGAATTTAATAAAGTTCGACCAATGGACGAAATTCTTGCAGAAAACAGCGAAAAATCATTGGATGATTATCTAAACGAAGATGACGAAGAGTTTGATGATTTCGAAGAAATGGGATACGACGAAGAAAATAAAAAAGACTAAAAGAATACAACATACAAAATGAAAAAAGTTCATTTTATTGCAATTGGCGGAAGTGCTATGCATAATCTGGCAATTGCTTTGCACGAAAAAGGATATCAAGTTACAGGTTCTGATGACGCTATTTTCGAACCTTCGAAAACTCGTTTAGCTCAGCGTGGAATTCTGCCAGAAGAAATGGGATGGTATCCAGAAAAAATCACAGCTGATATCGATGCTGTTATTTTAGGAATGCATGCTCATGCTGATAATCCTGAAATGTTACGTGCACAAGAATTAGGTTTAAAAATCTATTCATATCCAGAATATTTATACGAACAATCAAAAGACAAAACACGTATTGTAATTGGTGGTTCTCATGGAAAAACAACCATTACATCGATGATTTTACATGTTTTGCATTACCACAACATCGATGTTGATTATATGGTCGGTGCACAATTGGATGGTTTTGATGTGATGGTAAAACTAACAGATGACAACGAATTTATGATTATGGAAGGTGACGAATATTTATCATCAGCCTTAGATCGTCGCTCTAAATTTTTGTTGTATCAACCTAATATTGCTTTAATATCTGGGATTGCTTGGGATCACATCAACGTTTTCCCTACGTTTGAAGATTATACTTCTCAATTCTCAAAATTTGTCGATTCTATCGTTAATGGAGGTGCTTTAATCTATAACGAAACAGACGAAGAAGTTGTAAAAGTGGTAGAAGAAACCGAAAAAGCAATTAAGAAGTTTCCGTATCATTTACCACAACACTTTATAGAGAACGGAGTTACATTTATCGAAACAGAAGACGGTCCAATTCCATTGGAAGTTTTTGGTAACCATAATTTAATGAATTTAGAAGGTGCGCGTGCGATTTGTAAACAATTAGGTGTAATGGATGATGATTTCAATGAAGCAATTCAATCTTTCAAAGGTGCATCTAAACGTTTGGAATTAATTAACCGTACCTCTGATTTTGTTGCGTACAAAGATTTTGCACATGCACCAAGTAAAGTAACTTCGGTTACCAATGCGGTAAAAGAACAATATACGGATAAAACTGTTGTAGGTTGTTTGGAAATTCATACGTATTCTTCTTTGAATCCTGAATTTTTAGTACAATACAAAGGCGCTTTAGATAAAGCTGATATCAAAATTGTAATGTATAGCCCTGAGGCTTTAGAAATAAAACGTATGCCAATGATTTCTCCAGAAGATATCAAGAAAGCTTTTGGTGACGATTCTATTTTAGTCTTTACAAATGGGGAGCAATTAAAACAATACATCGAAAGTTTGGATAAAAAAGAGAAGGTCTTTTTGATGATGAGCTCTGGAAACTTTGGTGGAGTTGATTTGAATGAACTATTCAAAGCATAAATAAAAAAAGGAGAACCTGAAATTTCAAGTTCTCCTTTTTTATGAATAATTTAATTTGGTTCATTCCATTAATTTGACACAAATTTTAATCCTATTATCGAACAGATTAAACTTGTTAAAAAGAAAACTCGCCAGAAACTTGCGGGTTCTTTAAAAATAAAAATCCCGACTAAAACAGTTCCCACAGCACCAATTCCTGTCCATACAGCATAAGCTGTTCCTATTGGTAAGGTTTGGGTTGCTTTTACCAGTAAAACCATACTTATGGTTAAGAAGAATAAAAATCCACCATACCATAAATAAGTCTCATTACCAGTCGCTTCCTTAGCTTTTCCTAAGCATGATGCAAAGCCTACTTCGCACAAACCTGCTATCAATAAAATAATCCAATTCATTCTGATAAAAATTAAGACTACAAAAATGTAGCCTCAAAATTAATTATTTATACTATTATTTACCGAAACTATCACTAAATTCTACTTGTCCTTTGATGTGAACTTCGCTCCACGTTTTAGAAATTCCGTCAGCACCTTTGTGCAACTCTAAACACGCTTGATTTAAAGCATCCATTGCTTTAGTTGTATTAAAGTCCATTAAATCGACATCGGCTTCGATTGCAAATGTATTATTATCAAAAGATGATTTCACTTCATATTCTTTCGATGTATTATTTAAGGTTAAATTCAAAAATGTTTTTCCTTCTCTAAAGTGTAATTGACCTTTTATTTCACTTGTATTGATCATATTTCCAAACAAAATATCTTTCAATTTTTGATCACGATCAATTTGATCAGAATTTAAAGTCGCAATAGAAGCTAAAATATTTGCGCCTTCTAAAACTTCTTGAGGTGTTTTACCTTCTTCATTTGCATCTTTCACTAAAACGACATCAAATCGTCCTGAAACTGCAACTTTATCAGTTGTTTTATAAGCTGTCCATTCTACTGCAGACTTACGAATTACACCTTCTACGATTTCGGTTGGTTCTTCAACTGTTACTTCAGTTTTAACTTCTTTTTCAACCACATTTTCTTCTGACTTATTTGTACAATTCATCAGCATAACAGACATACAACATACAAGTGCTGTAGATATTTTTTTCATTTCAAACATTTATTGCACAAAAGTACAATAAGCCTACACGAATTCACAATTGATTTTTAACATATTCTAAAAATAGTCTACTTTTGTATCATGATAAAAAATATTTTAAACACTTGTTTGATTATCATTTGCTTACCTTTTATTTTAATCTACGAGATATATTGTTCAGTTTATAAATACAGAAAATAAATTGGTACCTTCGCTTACAAATTTTAAAAATGAGCGAAAGAATAATTGGAATAATGGGTGCTATACCTCAAGAAATAAATGGTGTAGTTAACTTATTATCAAATAAAGAGGAACACGAAATTGGTCAAAGACATTATTATACAGGTGAATTAAATAATCAAAAAGTTGTTGTAGTTTATTCACGAGTTGGTAAAGTTGCAGCAGCTACAACAGTTTCTACCTTAATATTAGAGTTTAAAATTACAGAATTAATTTTTACAGGTGTTGCAGGAGGAATCCATTCTAACGTAAAAATAGGCGATATCGTATTGGGGCAAAGTTTAATTCAACATGACATGAATGCCTCTCCTTTGTTTCCTACTTTTGAAATTCCAATGTTAGGAAAAGCTTATTTCGAAGCCAATCCTTTTCAATTAGAAATAGCAACAACCGCTATATTAGATTTATTAAAAGAACAGCATCTTCACAATGTTATTTCCGAAAAAGATTTGAATAAATTTAATATTCACGAACCTCAGTTACATGTTGGTTTAATAGGATCAGGAGATTTATTTTTCTCGACAACTGCAAAAAAAGAAAAACTTCAACAAAATTTACCCGAAATTCTTTGTGTCGAAATGGAAGGAGCAGCGGTAGCGCAAGTTTGTTATGAATTTGGAATTCCTTTTATCATTATTAGAACAATATCAGACGATGCAGATGATCATTCGACAATGGATTTTAATAGTTTTATAGAGAAAGTTTCGAATGTTTATTCGATCGAAATTATAAAGAATATCATCAAGTAAAAAGTCCTTTTTTTAAAGGGCTCTTTTTGATGCACACATTAATAAAAAAATCATCAATTATTTGATGATTTTGTATTCCAATAATTAAATGGAGTGTGGGGAGAGCAGGATTCGAACCTGCGAAGGTGAAACCAACGGATTTACAGTCC
>NZ_CALGVK010000066.1:0-4602 GCF_937930195.1 uncultured Empedobacter sp. | reverse complement strand
ATGTTGAGTCATCTATTCCATTTATTTTGTTATTAATGTTATTGGTAATAAGTAAAATTAGATGGCGTTAGTTTTCCAACCCAACATTCACAATAACACAAAAGGCAAACCATAGTTTGCCTTTTGTTATTTTATAAAGTTTTAGTAAAGGCTTAAATTCTTTAATGAAGATAGCATTATTCTCATTAATAAATCGATTTACAAAGTGAGTAAAGTGAAAAAAGATGACAGACGAATTCGATAGAAAAATTTTTCCAAAATTCAATAAATCCTATAACTTTGCTTTTGTAATTTAAGGTAAAAACATGTTCAAATTTATACGTAAAGTTATACTTTATCTTTTTGTAATACATCTTGTTTACATCGTTGTTTTAAAATGGATTAACCCTCCTTTTACCATCACACAAGTTCAACAAGGAATAGAACAAGGAAAATTTAAGCGCGATTATATTTCGTACAACGAAATGGGACGTAATATTAAATTAGCAGTAATTGGTTCTGAAGATCAAAAATTTCCTGTGCACAATGGATTTGATATGGACGGAATACAAAAAGCAATCGAAAAAAACAAAGAAGGAAAAAAACTTCGTGGAGGTTCTACGATTTCTCAACAAGTTGCAAAGAATGTTTTCTTGTGGCAAGGTCGTTCTTGGTTGAGAAAAGGATTGGAAGTGTATTTTACATTTATGATTGAAAAAATTTGGGGTAAACAGCGTATTTTAGAAATGTATTTGAATACTTCTGAAATGGGAATTGGTGTTTTTGGAGTTGAAGCTGCATCAGAATATTATTTTAATAAACCTGCGAAAGATTTAACGAAGAACGAAGCAGCTCGTATTGCAGCAGCTTTACCATTACCACGAAAATATAATGTCAATCCGCCTTCGTCTTTTATCAGTAGACGTGCCAGTCATATCGAAAGACAAATGCGAAATATACAAGGGAGTGCTGAATTGGAAAAGGTTTTAGGAGAATAATAAAAAAGAGAAGTTAATTAACTTCTCTTTTTTGTTTCCAATAAATTTTAACAGCAGAAATTTTTTCTAATTCTTAGTGATTTTAAAGAATTTAAATTATTTCGTCAAAAGCTCTTTTAAAATCAACGGTTTGTCAGTAGTGATATAATCTACTTTCAAATCAATCATTTCTTGCATGACTTTGGGTTGGTTAACTGTCCAAACATTCACCAATAATCCCAATGCTTGTGCTTCTTTTACCCAATTCGGATTTTTCTGAAAAACCTTGTAATTGTAATCAATTCCATTCCAACCTTTTTCTTTTATTTCTTTAGGAGATAAATCACCATTTAGGTAAGAAACATGATGTTCAGGCGCTAAACGTTTAAATTCATCACAAATATTTTGACTAAAAGAAATGATTTCAATTTGGTCTTCAATTTGATGTGTTTTGATCAATTCAACTGCTTTTTTTACAGCACGATTTTCATTTTCTTTGGATGAATGAGGTTTTAATTCGAAAATTAATTTAACATTTTTATTCTTTTTTCCTTGTTCAATATATTCTTCCAAAGTTGGCATATTTTCGTTGTTAGCCAATTTCAACGTTTTTAAAACAGTAGAGTTTGTCGTCTCAATTGTATAGCCTTGGTAATGATCATCGTGATTTACCATCAAAACATCATCAGCACTAATCAACACGTCAAATTCAGAACCGTAAACATTAATTTCTTGTGCAGATTTTAAAGATTGAATTGAATTTTTTGCATTGTTTTCAGTATCCCAATAACCACGATGAGCGATTATTTTTTGCGCATTTGCCATATTTGCGAACATAAAGGTTGTTAAGGCAGTAAATATAATTTTTTTCATGATGAATTATTTCTCTCAACAAAAATATTTCGATAAATTGATTTTAAAGTTAGGATCATATTAAGTTAAAATTAAACTTTCAAAATCTATCGAAAAGCAGAAAAAATGAATCGAATAAAATTGGGATTCAACCGAAATTCGCTTAATTTTGCACAAAGACAAACACAATGACGCAAGGAATTATTATTTTAGATTTTGGCTCGCAATACAATCAATTAATCGCGCGCCGAATTCGAGAATTTGGAGTTTACACAGAAATTATTCCCTACAACACTTCAATCGAAGAAATCAAAAAACACAATCCAAAAGGAATTATTTTATCAGGAGGTCCTTCTTCAGTTTTTGGAGATGAAGCTGCTTTGGTAGAAAAAGAATTATTCGAATTAGGCGTTCCTGTATTAGGAATTTGCTATGGAATGCAATTGATTTCTCACTTATTAGGAGGTGAAGTTAAAAAAGGAGAAAAAGGAGAATATGGAAAGTCTGAATTAACTGTTTTAGCTCAAAACAGCTTATTTACAGGAGTTCCAGAACAATCTACAGTTTGGATGAGCCACTTTGACGAAGTCATAAATGCGCCAACTGGATTTACAGTTTCAGGAAAATCAAACATCGATATAGCAGCAATTGCTAATGAAGAACGTCAGATTTTTGCGGTACAATTTCACCCAGAAGTTACACATTCAGAATATGGTTCAACAATGTTAGAAAACTTTGTTTTCAATATTTGTAAGGCTGAAAAGAATTGGGTTTTAAAAGATTTTATCGAAACAGAAATTGCTCGTATAAAAGAAGTAGTTGGTGATAAAAAAGTGATTTTAGGTCTTTCGGGAGGAGTAGATTCTTCTGTAGCTGCGGTTTTAATTCATCGTGCAATTGGTGATCAATTAACTTGTATTTTTGTTGATACAGGTTTATTACGTAAGGATGAAGGGAAAAAAGTAATGGAAAATTACGGAAAACACTTCAACATGAACATCAAAATGGTAGATGCTGCGGATCGCTTTTTATCTAACTTGAAAGGAATTGAAGAACCAGAAGCAAAACGTAAATCGATTGGACACGATTTTATTGCCGTTTTTGATGAAGAATCGAAGAAATTTGATGATGCTTCTTTCTTAGCGCAAGGAACTATCTATCCTGATGTAATCGAATCACAATCTGTAAAAGGTCCTTCTGCAACGATTAAATCACACCACAATGTAGGTGGTTTACCAGAAGATATGAAACTTCAATTATTAGAACCATTACGCGAATTATTTAAAGATGAGGTGCGTAAAGTTGGAGTAGAATTAGGTATTCCTCGCGAATTAGTTTACCGTCATCCTTTCCCAGGACCAGGTTTAGGTATCCGTGTTTTAGGTGAAGTAGATGAAGAGAAAGTACGTATTTTACAAGAAGCTGATCAAATTTTTATTGATGAGCTTTATGCACATAATTTATACGACGAAGTTTCTCAAGCTTTCGTTGTATTATTGCCTGTGAAATCGGTTGGTGTAATGGGAGATGAGCGTACGTACGAATATACAGCAGTTGTTCGTTCAGCTAATACAATCGATTTTATGACAGCAACTTGGTCAAAATTACCTTACGAATTTTTAGAGTTAGTTTCTAACCGAATTATCAACGAAGTTAAAGGTATTAACCGTGTAGCTTACGACATCAGTTCAAAACCACCAGCAACTATTGAGTGGGAATAAATAAAAATTAGTATATTAAGTCAGCATTTTTATGCTGACTTTTTTCTTTGTAAACTTTAAAAACTAATATATAATAATGGAACTTTTAAAAGAGAGAATATTAAAAGATGGAAAGAGTTTCGATGGTGGAATTTTAAAAGTAGATAGTTTTATTAATCATCAGATGGATCCTGTTTTAATGAAAAACATTGCAGACGAATTTGTAAAATGTTTTTCGGATTTAAATATTAATAAAATTATTACAATTGAAGCAAGTGGTATAGCACCTTCTATATTGGTTGGTTTAGCACTAGAATTACCTGTTGTTTTTGTGAAAAAATCCAAACCAAAAACAATGCAAGATTTTTATTCTACGCAAGTTTACTCTTTTACAAAAGACAGAACGTACGATGTATGTGTAAGTAATCAATATTTAAATGAAGACGATAATGTAATTTTTATCGATGATTTTTTAGCAAACGGAAACGCAGCATTAGGTGTAAAAGATTTAATCAAACAATCTGGAGCAAATCTTTTGGGAATGGGATTTATCATTGAAAAATCTTTTCAAGAAGGACGAAATCGATTAATAGATCAAGGAATTCGTGTTGAATCGTTGGTTAGAATTGATTGGTTAGGAGAAAACTCGATTGAATTTGTTGAAGAAAAAATGTAAAAGAAAGCAATTTTAAGTACTTATTTATTCGAAAATAGAATCTAAAAAATGAATGTTTTCAATAATTTTCAAAAAAGAAAAAAAAATAACATTTTTTTAAAATTCATTTTCAATGGATTATCAAAACAATCGTCTGTTTTAGCTAAAAACATGTAAAATTAGTTTTGGAGAATTAAAAAACCTTTCTATATTTGCACAGCAATTAAGACATAGACCCATGGTGTAACGGTAGCACATCGGTTTTTGGTGCCGCTAGTTGGGGTTCGAATCCCTGTGGGTCTACAAAATGTCTTAAATCTCAATAAAAAATTGTTGAGATTTTTTTATCTAATAAAAGTTGCGAAAATTGAAATAAAATGTAGTCAGACCCATGGTGTAACGGTAGCACATCGGTTTTTGGTGCCGCTAGTTGGGGTTC
>NZ_CALGVK010000065.1:0-21500 GCF_937930195.1 uncultured Empedobacter sp. | reverse complement strand
CTTTAACCGTTGTACAGTTCATTAACAAAGAATATTTTAACCGAAATATCAATAATCTAAAAGTCAGTATTGTTTAAAATGCACAACGGGTTAAATTAATTCGTTCTAAATCATTAAGATTTTTATTTTTTGTAAGGATATTACAAAGATCGTTAATTAGCAAATCTCTCTTATCATCTATATTTTGAGAAAAAGAAATTGAACAAATTATAAATAGAATATAAGTTAGGTAATATTTCATCTTTGGTTTTTATAAAATTAATAAAAAATATGATATAGTAATTTTTTAAAATTAGATGACTTTAACAGAAAATTAAAAGTAAAGAATTTTATATTCAATCAAAATCTGTTATTTTAGTGGAAATATTAATATTATAAGTAAACTACATAAAATTAAAAGATGAAAAAGGGTGTATTTTTGATGTCAGTTTTGGGTGTTCTTTTCTTTGTTCAATCATGTGAAACGAAGAAGGAAAATGCTGACACAACAAAAGATGAGGTTGTACAAAATGATACAATTCAAGTAAAAGAAACTGTTGGTAATCCTACAGATGTAAAAGCTGACCCAGGGACATTTCAAATAAAACCTTTGAAATACGGTTACGATGAGTTAAAAGAATACATTGATGCAAAAACAATGGAAGTTCATTACTCTAAACATTATTTAGGATACATCAACAAGATGAACACTGCATTAAAAGAAGCCAATATCAAATCAAATGATATCGTAGATATTTTGAAAAAAATGGATATGAATAATGGTGCTTTACGCAATAATGCTGGTGGATATTACAATCACATGCTATATTTCGATATTATGTCTCCAACGCCTCAAAAAGAGCCTAAAGGAGATCTTAAAGCAAAGATTGATGCAACATTTGGTTCTACAGAAGAATTGTTAAAACAATTGGATGAAGCGGGTGCAAAACGTTTTGGTTCTGGTTGGGCTTGGTTAGTTGTAAAAGAAGATGGTTCTTTAGCAGTTACAAGTACAGCAAATCAAGACAATCCGTTGATGCCTGGTGCAGAAGTTGCAGGAACACCAATTTTAGGAATTGATGTTTGGGAACATGCATATTACTTGAAATACCAAAACAAACGCGATGAATATTTGAAAGCGTTCAATAATGTTTTGGATTGGAAACAAGTTGAAGATAATTACAAGAAGGCGAAATAAACTTCTTAAAACACAATGCTCCAATTAGTAATATATTTCTTTGGAGCATTTTTTATAAAAGAATGTAAAATGAAAACTTAACCATTCATTCTAATTTTACAAAATCAATATTTCTTTTTAATCCATTAAACTTAGTTCGTTTGACAGGTGATTTTTTAAAAATTACTCGGAAAACGTCTTCGGTAATTTCTTCCCAGTCTTTTTTCGAAAATTGATTGATACTTTCGTGCCTTATAAAACGCGTTTCCTTTGTAGGAAGCGAAAAACGATTCCAAGGACAAACTTCTTGACATACATCACAACCAAAAATCCAATCATCAAACTTTCCTTTCATTTCAGCAGGAATCTGATCTTTCAATTCGATTGTAAAATACGAAATACATTGACTTCCATTAACTGTTTTGTTTGGTAAAATAGCATCTGTTGGACAAGCCTCAATACAACGCGTACAATTTCCACAATGATCTGTTGCAATTGGAGAATCATAAGCCAACTCCAAATCAATAATTAATTCAGATAAAAAGAAGAACGATCCTTTTTGTTTGGATAACGTCAACGAATTTTTTCCAACCCACCCAATTCCTGCTTTTTTTGCCCAAGCATGTTCTAATATTGGTGCAGAATCTGTAAAAGCTCGACCACTCACCTCTCCTATTTCTTCTTGAATAAAATCTAACAATTCGCGCACTTTTTCCTTCACGACAAAATGATAATCTTCACCTTGTGCATACATGGCTACTTTGTACGAATTAGGATTTCGATCTAAATCTTGGTAATAATTATACGTCAACGAAATCACAGATTTTGCTCCTTCGACTAACAAACGAGGATCTAATCGCATATCAAAATGATTTTCTATATATTGCATTTCTCCATGAAAATCATTTTTTAACCAAGCTTCTAAATGAGGTGCTTCCTCTTCTAAAAAGTCAGCCTTTGCTATTCCACAAGAAATAAATCCTAACAATTCAGCTTTTTCTTTGATTCGTTGGGACCATTTTATTTTGATATGTTCTTCTGTTTGAAGGAGCATTTCAATGCGTAATTGTGATTTATTAATTATGAATATTTTTAATCAAACCTTTTAATTCTAACTCATTTCTATAGCTCATCAATAATAAAAATTCTTCTACAAACTCAGAATGACAAAACTTAGAACTTAGAACAAATTTACAAATCAAATAAATCAGTTTGAGGAGAATTTTCACCTCTATATTTCACACCAATATGTTTATAGGCTTTTTCTGTTGCTACACGACCACGCGCCGTACGCATCAAATAACCTTCTTGAATGAGATAAGGTTCATAAACTTCTTCCAATGTCCCGCCATTTTCACCAACTGCTGTAGCTAAAGTTGTAATTCCGACAGGTCCTCCTTTAAATTTTTCGATAATGGTTGATAAAATACGATTATCCATTTCGTCTAAACCATTGTCATCAACTTTAAGAGCTTTTAAAGAAAATTCTGCGATTGATAAATCAATCTTTCCGTTTCCTTTTATCTGTGCAAAATCTCGCGTTCTACGTAACAAAGCATTTGCAATACGAGGTGTTCCACGACTACGACCAGCGATTTCTATCGCAGCTCTTTCGTCAATTGGTGTATCTAAAATACGAGAAGAACGCTCTACAATCGAACTTAAAAGTTCTACATTGTAATATTCGAATCTAAAATTAATTCCGAAACGAGCGCGTAAAGGAGCAGTTAATAAACCAGAACGTGTTGTTGCGCCTATTAAGGTAAAAGGATTCAAGCCAATTTGCACTGAACGTGCATTAGGTCCTGACTCAATCATAATATCAATCTTAAAATCCTCCATTGCCGAATATAAATATTCTTCGATAACAGGTGACATTCGGTGGATTTCATCAATAAAAAGCACATCATTTTCTTCTAAATTTGTCAATAAACCTGCTAAATCACTCGGTTTATCGAGAACTGGTCCAGAAGTAATTTTTATTCCAACGCCTAATTCATTCGCAATAATATTTGCCAATGTCGTTTTTCCTAAACCTGGAGGTCCGTGTAATAAAACATGATCCAAGGCTTCTCCACGAAGTTTAGACGCTTTTACGAATACTTCTAAATTTTCGAGAATATGAGCTTGTCCTGCAAAATCATCAAAACTTTGCGGACGCACGGTATTTTCGTGATTAAGATCGTCGTCTGGATAAAATTCTTTATCAGGATTTAATAAATCTGACATAAAATGATGATATAAATTATAATGATAATATTACGAAGAACAATTTAAATTATCCGCCGTACTTTTACACCTACAAAGAACGCAATATTTTTTTAGATAAAAAGAATTATGAGCAAAGGAATATTATTAGTGAATTTAGGATCGCCCGATTCTACCGAAGTTGAAGATGTAAGAACATATTTACGTGAATTTTTAATGGATGGGAAAGTGATTGACTCACCTTGGTTGATTCGTAAAATGATCGTAGAACTTTTTATTTTACCTAAAAGACCGATACAATCAGCTGAAGCGTATAAAAAGATTTGGATAAAGGATGGTTCTCCATTAATTATTTATTCAAAAAATTTACAACAAAAAGTTCAAGAGCAATTAGATTTTCCAGTGGGATTAGCTATGCGTTATAAAAATCCTTCGATTGAATTTGGACTACAAGAGCTTTATGATAAAGGCGTTCGCGATATATTAGTTGTTCCACTTTATCCTCAGTATACGATGTCAACAACAGAAACTGTTGCAGATAAGGTATTAGAAGTTCAGAAGAAAAAATTCAAAGATGTGAAAGTAAATTTCTTAAAAGCTTTTTACAAGCATCCTGATTATATTAAAGTTTTAGGAGATTCTATCAAAGAGAATTTACCCGAGAATTACGATAAATTATTATTTTCTTATCATGGAATTCCAGAACGTCACGATAAAAAAGCACTAAGAGCAGCAAAAGTTAGCAAATTACCAATTGAAACGTATCGCAATCAATGTTTAGAGACAACAGAGTTAGTGGCAGAATACTTGCAATTACCAAAAGATAAATACTACACTTCCTTTCAATCTCGTTTAGGAAAAGATCCTTGGATCAAACCTTATACAGACGAAACGTTAGAACATTTTCCAGAAGAAGGTGTGAAGAATTTGGCTGTTTGTACTCCTGCTTTTGTAGCTGATTGTTTAGAAACCTTAGAAGAAATTTCGATGGAGGGTAAAGAAGAGTTTTTAAAAGCTGGTGGTGAACAATTTACATACATACCATGTTTAAATGATCGTCAAGATTGGATTGATACTTTAGTTAAATGGTTTCAAGGTTGGGAAAATAATTAAAAAGCATTTTAACCTTACAAAATAAATTAGATATCTTTGTTTAGAATTTTTCAATTTTAAACAAAGATATTTTTTTAGTACATGAGACTATTTATCTCAATCCTATTTTTAGTCCTATCCGTTTTTAGCTCTGCTCAGTTTTTAGATACAAGTGGAAATCTAATTATTGATGGGCGAAAATATCTAAAGTCTAAAGTAGACACAACAGGTCGTGCATCAGGTTGGGAAATTTATGGATCAAATACGTTAACTGTCAATCAAAATACATTTTCTAATTGGATGGCCGGAGGAGAAAATTCGGTTTCTCTCAATGCAAAAGCTGATTATGAATTCAATTTCCGAAAAAAGAAACATTTTTGGGACAATCGTTTTATTTTAGAATATGGATTCTTAGATAATAAAACCAATGGAACACGTAAAACTGCAGATAACATCAATCTTACAACTTCTTATGGATATTTGATTAAAGAAAAATGGTATCTAACTACATCGCTTAATATTCGTTCTCAGTTTTCTGCTGGTTATGATTATGGAGCAACTCCCAAAAAGAAACTATCAAATTTATTTGCTCCTGCGTATATTACAATAGGGGTCGGTGCAAATTATACACCTAATTCTAATTTTTCTGTAACATTTCAACCATTAACTTCTCGTACCACAATTGTTGCAGATAAAGATTTACAGACAAAAGGAACTTATGGTTTGCGCAACGATGGAGATGCTTTACTTTTCGAAGTTGGAGCCTATTTAGGTGGTCGTTATAAAGTTAAAATTTTTGAAAATGTAACCTACGATAACAATATTGGTATATTCTCTAATTATTCGAATAAGTTTTACAATTTAGATATTGTTTACGCAGGATTATTAGACATGAAAATCAATCACTTTATGTCTACTCAATTGGCTTTAAATCTAATTTATGATGAAGACCAAGTGAAAGAAACACAATTTAAGCAAACCTTAGGTATTGGGTTAACTTATAAAATAGACAGCACGAAAAAGAAACCGAAAAAAAAATCAAGAAAAAAAGAGATTCTTCCCTACTTCGATACAACTGGCATTGCTCCTATTCATCTGCCAAAAGTCAAATTGGATAAACGTAATTATGATCAAGTATTCGAAAAAAATACCATTGACGAAAAAGCTACTTATATCAAATCTGAATCAATATTTTGGGAATAATTAAACGAAAACAACTTTAACTATTTATGAAAAAACATTTAGTCACTTTAGCCTTATTTGCTTCTATGATGTCTTTTGCTCAAACTATAAAAGATGGGATAGTTGCAACTGATAGTAAACGCTATTTAAAAGATCAAAAATTTGACGGTCGCCAACATGGTTGGTTTGTATCAGGTAACAATTCACTTTTATTCTCTCAAAGTGCTTTTTCCAATTGGGTTGCAGGAGGTGTAAATTCATTTGCTTTAAATGCGAATGTTGATTACGAATTCAATTTAACCCGTGAAAAACATATTTGGGACAATCGTGTCGTTTTAGGTTATGGAATTCAAACCAATAAAGGAGAAAGTTCTCGAAAAACAAATGATGTGATCGATTTAACTTCATCTTACGGTTATAACATCGGAAATAATTGGTATTTGGCTGCAGCGATGAATTTCCGAACGCAATTTACAGAAGGATATGATTATTCGTTAGATCCAAAAGAAAAAATTTCAAATCTAATGGCGCCAGGTTATTTAAGTTTAGGATTGGGTGTTGATTATAAACCGAACGAAAATTTTCAAGTAAACATTCATCCTTTTACACCAAGAGTTACATTTGTTTTGGATAAAGATTTACAACAAAAAGGAAATTTTGGACTTAAGAATGATGGTGACAATACCTTATTTGAATTTGGTGCTTATTTAGGCGCGCGATACAAATTACAAATAATGGATGGTATTAGCTATGACAGCCGTTTAGGAATCTATGCTGATTACTTAAAAAAAATCGGAAATATGGATGTTGCCTATCAAGGAATTTTAGACCTTAAAGTCAATAAATTTGTTTCGGCTCAAGTTGCTGTCAACTTATTGTATGACGAAGATCAAATTAAAAAAACTCAAGTAAAACAAACGCTTGGAATCGGGTTTAATTATAAATTTGATAACACGCCTCCAAAAGTTGAAGAGGCATCAACAACAGCCTTCATACAAGAAGCACCAATCTTCGAAGAAAAAGAAAACACCATAGAAGTCGCAACTAATTTTCTGAAGAATGAACCAATTCTTAATGAAACAAAATTAGTCACTCAATAATATTTTCAACCTGCTTTTGATAAGCAGGTTTTTTATTTTTTTTATCTTTACAATTCAATAGAAGAATAAAATGACAAAAAATATTTTTGGTGCGCTTTTACCACAAGTTTTAATTATAATTTGGGCTGCTTACGAGCTTAACATAGGGTTAGTTAATGATCAAAATAGTCGTGTTATCGTAAATAGTATTGTTATTTTAATTTTTGTTTTCATCTCTATCGTAACGTTGGTTAAAGTAATCAAATACCCTAACGACCCTACTTATTTGAAGAAAAAATAAACTTCGAAGTTCGTTAAACGAGTTTCAAAATTCGAATACAATCTCCGTTAAATTTCGTAAACTTGTGTTATAAAACAACAAAATGAAGTTAATCGGTCCTTTCAGACAAATTATAACACTTGCCAATTTACCTTTAAAAGGCGCAATTCACGAAAATCAAGTCGATATTCTTGAAAATGGCGGGATTATTACTGACAATGAAACAATTGTAGAAATTGGTCATTTCGAAACGATTTCTCAACAACATCCAAACATCGAAATTGAACGAATTGAAACAGAACAGGTTTTACTTCCTGGATTTGTCGATTCGCATACACACGTTTGTTTTGGAGGAAATCGCGCCAAAGATTTTGCAATGCGTTTGGACGGAAAAACCTATTTAGAAATTGCAGAAAGTGGTGGTGGAATTTGGTCTACCGTGACAGAAACACGTAAAAAAACGGTTGATGAACTGAAAGATATTACACTAAAACATATTGCGCAATTAGCCAAACAAGGAATTACAACTGCAGAAGTAAAATCGGGTTATGCACTTTCTGTTGAAGGTGAAATCAAGATGTTGGAAGCTATAAATATGGCGAATCAAGAAAGTGAAATTGATTTGATTCCGACTTTTTTAGGCGCGCATATGAAACCAAAAGATTTTGAAGGTTCGAACAAAGAATATTTAGAATTATTGGTAAAAGAAGTTTTTCCTAAATTAAAATCTGAAGAATTAGCAAACCGCATAGATATTTTTGTGGAACAATCTGCTTTTTCTGTTGAAGAAGGTGATTATTTCTTGAACGAAGCCAAAAAACAAGGATTTGACATTACCATTCACGCCGATCAATTTACGGCTGGAGGAAGTTATTTAGCCACTAAACACCATGCATTGAGCGCAGATCATTTGGAATTTTCTGGAAAAGAAGAAGTGAAAAATCTAGCCAATTCTGATGTTGTAGCAACAGTTTTACCTGGTGCTTCTATTGGTTTGGGAATGCAATATGCGCCTGCACGAAAATTGTTAGATGCTGGTTGTTGTGTTTCGATTGCTTCGGATTGGAATCCTGGTTCAGCTCCAATGGGAAATCTATTGACACAAGCTTCTGTATTAGCTACTTTTGAGAAATTATCAATGGCTGAAGTTTTAGCTGCAATTACTTTTCGTGCTGCAAAGGCTTTAAATTTAACTGATCGTGGAACAATAGAAAAAGGTAAAAAAGCCGATTTTATCAGCTTCTCTACCTTCGATTATCGTAATATTATTTATTATCAAGGACAATTACAACCAACAAATGTTTGGAAAAATGGTTCTTTGATTAATCAATAGTATAAATATTATCAGGAGTGATGGTATTTGCGTATATATAAATTTCAACTAAATGTTAAACTTTAAAGTCATTAAAAGCGATATTAAGTTCACATTACGTTAATTTATTGTAATTTTGCTCGCATAATTTTACAATTATGATAGCATCTATGACAGGTTACGGTAAAGCCGTATTGGAATTACCTGAAAAAAAAGTAACGATAGAAATCCGTTCTTTGAACAGTAAAACATTGGATTTGAACACAAGAATCCCTTCTTTTTACCGCGAGAAAGAATTAGAAATCAGAAATCTTATTTCAGAAAAAGTTCAACGTGGGAAAATTGATTTTTCGATGTTGGTTGAATTAAATCCAGCTGCAAGAAATCAATCTATAAATGCTGAATTAATCAAAAGTTATATGGAAGAATTCAAGTCGATCACTCCAAATGTGACTGACGGCGAATTGTTACCAGTTATCATGCGTTTGCCTGATGTTATTTCGTATACGCAAGATGATTTGAACGAAGAAGAATGGAATCAAATTCGTGCAACAATCATCGAAGCAATCAATGCTTTGAATCAATTTAGATTAGATGAAGGAAAAGTATTAGAAAAATATTTAACATTAAACTTAAATAATATTCTTGAACTTTTAACTCAAGTTATACCATTTGAACAAGAACGTATTGAAACAATTAAAGAACGTTTCAACAAACGTTTAGAAGAATTAAAAGTTGATGTTGATCAAAATCGTTTTGAGCAAGAAATGATTTTCTATTTGGAAAAATTAGACATCACAGAAGAAAAAGTTCGTTTGAAAAATCATTGCGAATATTTCTTAAAAGAATTAGCGGGAATAGCATCTAATGGTAAAAAATTAGGTTTTATTTCTCAAGAAATTGGACGAGAAATCAATACTTTAGGCTCAAAATCTAATCATTCTGAAATGCAAAAAATTGTCGTTCAAATGAAAGATGAATTGGAAAAAATTAAAGAACAATCGTTAAACATTTTATAATGAAAAAAGGAAAGTTAATTGTCTTTTCAGCACCATCAGGCGCAGGAAAAACAACTTTGGTTCGCTATGCTTTAGAACAATTAGATCACATCAAATTTTCTATTTCTTGTACAACAAGAGATAAACGCGAAGGTGAAGTTCACGGAAAAGACTATTATTTCTTAACTCCAGAAGAATTTAAAACAAAAATTGCAAAAGACGAATTCGTAGAACACGAAGAAGTGTATCGTAATAATTTTTATGGAACATTAAAATCGGAAGTTGATCGTATTACTTCTGAAGGTAATTCTGTTATTTTTGATATTGATGTAATTGGTGCATTGAATATCAAAAAATTATACGGAGAAGAATGTTTAACCGTATTTGTTAATCCACCTTCATTAGAT
This sequence comes from uncultured Empedobacter sp., assembly GCF_937930195.1. Classification (NCBI taxonomy): domain Bacteria; kingdom Pseudomonadati; phylum Bacteroidota; class Flavobacteriia; order Flavobacteriales; family Weeksellaceae; genus Empedobacter; species uncultured Empedobacter sp. The sequence goes on along the minus strand of NZ_CALGVK010000065.1, from coordinate 11,786 downwards.
ATTTTAAAAGAACGATTGATTTCACGTAATACCGAAAGCAAGGATAAGTTGAAACAGCGTATTGATAAAGCGGGAATCGAAATGGAAAAAGCAAAAGAGTTTGATACTATTCTTTTGAATGATGATTTAGAAACTGCAAAAGCAAAAACGTTAGATATTATTACTGATTTTATCAACTAATAATTTATCCTAATCCTATACAAATGCCTCGATTTTATTTATTCGAGGCATTTTTGTTATCTTTAATTCTGAAAATCAAAATAAAAAATGGAAAGCCAAACTTGTTTAGAAATCAACGATGCTAAAATTCATTACATTCACCACGAAATTAATCCAGAAAGACCTACACTTATATTCTTACACGATTCCTTAGGGTGTACACAACTTTGGAGGGATTTCCCAAAAGAAGTTGCCGAAAAAAGTAATTGTAATCTGTTTATTTATGATCGAAAAGGTTATGGAAAATCATCTCCATTTACAATAAATCGTCGCGAGTTAACTTATATGCACGATGAAGCGGACTTTTTAAATCAACTTGTCAACCATTTCAACTTTAAAGAAATTATTCTTTTTGGACATAGTGATGGTGGTACAATTGCATTACTGTATGCAGCTAAGTACCATAAAAATCTAAAAGGAATTGTAGTTGTTGGTTCTCATGTCATCGTAGAAGAAGTAACCCTGAATGGAATTAGAGCTGCTAAAATTGCTTACGCAGAAACAAACCTAAAAGAACGTTTAAGAAAATATCACGGAGATAATACGCAAAAAGTATTTGAAATGTGGACCGAAACATGGCTAAGACCCGATTTTGTAAACTTTGATATTCGCGAAGAATTAAAAAATATAAAATGTCCTACTTTGGTTATTCAAGGAATTGATGACGAATTTGGAACAATGGAACAAGTGATTGGAATTATCGACAATGTAAATGGACGAAAAGAAAATTATATCGTTCCTGACGCTAAACATACGCCTTTTAAAGAAAATAAAGTACCTACTTTTGAAAAAACAATCGAGTTTATTGATACATTATAATCTCAATAAACTCGATGATTATTCATTAAATCATTTTTATTTTTTACGTTTTATCCATTTATAAATTTCGAACCATAAAACCGAAACTACAGCTACTATCATTGCTAAACTTAGCTCATTTACATTTAATGATGTTACTTTAAAAAACTTCGAAATTGGTTGTATATATAAAATCGAAAACAAAATACACAAGGTTAAAATAATCACAGCCAACATTAGGTAGTTTTTATTTTTAAAACTTGACCATAAACTATCATAAAATGAACGATTCGTTAAACTCAACCAAATATTCGAAAAAATAAGTGTTGTAAAGACCATTGCACGTGTTTTATCTTCATCTCCACCAGATTGATAGGTAAATTGATAAATAAAAAGCAAACCTAATGTAATGGCTAATCCTTGAATAATACTTGTCGAAAGCTCTTTCCAATTCAGAAAAGTTTCCGTCATAGGACGAGGTTTTTCGTTCATAGAATTCTTTTCCAAAGGTTCGTTTTCATAGACAATCGAACATGTAGGTCCCATAACCAACTCTAAGAAAATAACGTGAACAGGTGTGAAAATTTGAGGAAATGCCCAACCCAAAAATAATGGCAAGGAAACGATTAATATAATCGGAATATGAATTGAAATTATGTATTGAACTGCTTTTTTTAGGTTGGTATAAATTCTTCTTCCAGCTTCAATTCCAATCACTAATTTACCAAAATCATCATTTGTTAAAATCAATTGTGCAGCTTGCTTCGCAATCTCTGTTCCTTTCTCTCCCATTGCAACCCCAATATGCGCTGCTTTTAAAGCTGGTCCGTCGTTTACACCATCGCCTAACATGGCAACAATTTCTCCGTTATCCTTTAATGCATTTACAACTGCTAATTTCGCTTCAGGAAACATACGTGCGAACAAAACTTTTTCATCTGCAGTTTTTGCCAATTCTTCTTTCGAAAGATGAGCAATTTCAGCTCCAGTTATATGATCTTCGGCATGAATAATTCCTGCTTGATTAGCTATACTCATTGTTGTTTCGGCATTATCACCTGTGATTACTTTAACTTTTATTCCAGCATCATATATTTTTTGAAACACTTCATTTATACCTTTCTTTGGTGGATCATAAAACACCACAAAACCTAACAATTCAAAGGGCAATTCTTGTTGTTGTTTTGGAAAATCAGTCGAACCAAAAGTCGATTTTGCAACACCCAAAAGTCGATATCCTTGTGTTCCTAAATCGCGAATCACCTTTCGCAACTGGATTATTTGTTCTTCAGAAAGATGAGCAACTTGTAAAATAGCTTCAGGAGCTCCTTTTGCTGCAATAATATGATGATCTTCAGCATTTCGAAAACAATGCGTCATCATTGGAGGTTTTCCTGACAATGGATATTCGTGAAACATCTGATAGTTTGCTCTAACATCTTTTTGTGTCGCCTCGTAAACACGATGCAATGTTTTTTCCATCGGATCAAAAGGAACAGGTTCACTACTCCACATTGCATACTCAATTAACTCCGCAATTACTTTATTCTGAAACTTATCTTCTTCATAAATTGCATTGGTTTTAAAGTCATAAACAGCTTTTAATTGCATCGAGTTTTCGGTAATTGTTCCTGTTTTGTCGCTACAAATTACTGTTGTACTCCCTAAGGTTTCTACAACGCTACTTTTTTTAACAATAATTCCTTGACGTAGTAACTTCCACGATCCTAAAGCCATAAAAGTAGTAAAAGCAACAGGAATTTCTTCTGGTAAAATAGACATTGCTAATGTTAATCCACTCAATAAACTATTGATTAAATCTTTCGTTTGAATATAATTTACAACGCAAACTAATAAGAAAACTATGATTCCGATAATCGCCATTCCTTTTACAAACTTTTCAATTTGTATCTGCAAAGGTGATTTTTCGTCTTTAATTGATAAAAGTGAAGTTCCTATTTTTCCTAATTTTGTTTCAGCACCAATACTTGTTACTTCAAAAAAAGCTAATCCCGAAACGGTTAAGGTTCCACTATAAATTTCTGGATGTTCGGTATCTTTAAAAACTGACATACTCTCACCTGTCAGTGCCGATTCGTTTACAGAAAAATCATTGCTATGAACAATTTTACCATCTGCATTAATCATTTTTCCTTCTTCTGTAACACATAAATCTCCAACCGTAATTTCGTGTGTAGGGATTTCGATTAATTCGCCGTTACGAACAACCGAGCTCAACGGTTCGTTCAATTTTTCGAGTTCTTCTAACGCTTTTTGATTACGACTATCTTGATAAAAAGAAATCCCTGTTAAAGCAAGAATCGCAACAAACATAAACGCTGCTTCGCCTAAATCACCTACAAGTAAATAAATAACTGAAACCACAATTAAAATAATTGTCATGGGCTCTTTCAAGATATCAAACAACATACTGTACCATGTACTTTTATGTTCATCCTTTATAGCATTATAGCCATATTTTTGTTGTGATTCTTTTACTTCGGTGGTAGATAATCCTTTTAAATGACTCGGAATTTTGATACTCATTGAACTGATTTATATAAGCTTAAAAATACAATTAATTCAAATGAAAAAACGAGTTTGTACATCGTCTAATTAATATTTAGATTCAAACCAAAAAAGACTATTGAAATTCAATAGTCTTTTTTGGTTTATATAAGTTTGCGAATGCATCTTAATTTATGCGAATATTTTTGGGAGTCGGTATTAAAAATACCATTGGTATCAATAGGATCAATACGAACTTTACCATGTGCATGTAAAACTTTTCCATTACCACACATAATTCCTACATGTATTATACGACCTTCTGCATTATCAAAAAATGCTAAATCACCAGGTTCTGCTTCTTCTACAAAACTTAACACTTCGCCCATTTCTGCTTGTTGATAAGCATCTCGTGGTATTTTATATCCCCCAATTTTGTACACTTGTTGTGTTAATCCAGAACAATCTATTCCAAAAGATGATTTACCACCCCACAAATAAGGTACATTTAAGTAAGCTTTTGCTATTTCAACCAACTGATCTTTTGATTTTTTACCAGAAGTATATACGCCAAAATATTCGAAACATTTTGTTCCAATTCGAATCTTACTTTCGTTCAAAGATCGAACTTCAGCTCCAATAGTCAACGTCATAGGCAATCCATTTTCCATCGCATGATTGTACGGATTGATTGCAAATTTCTCCATGAAATCTTTGTTGTATTCTTCTTCAGAAATAGTAATAATTTGTTTCGGATCTAACCAACCTTCGTATCCATCAAAAGTCAGCTGAACTTTTGTCCATTTTTCTAATTCTTCTAAAATAATTAACTTTTCTCCAAACAAAACTTGACTCACCATTTCTGATGAATCTCTTGCTTCGGAGCGCAAGGGCGCAACACTTACTTGACAAATAGCGTATTTCATTATTTTTTTCGGATTAATGTAATTCCGTCACGAATTGGTAAAATTATTGACTCTACTCGTTTGTCTTTCGTTACCATTTCATTAAATTCTTTCAAAATTTTTGTCGAAGGATCTTTTTTATCTTCCTCTTCCATCATTACTTTTCCGTACCACAAAACATTGTCAACTAACATGGTTCCTCCTGGACGTAAAAGTTCTAAAACTTTTTCAAAATAATAAGGATAACTCTCTTTATCAGCATCAATAAAAGCTAAATCTACAGAATTTTTCTCGATTGTTTCTAATTCTTCGCGTGCATCATTGATTCTAAAATCAATTTTTGAAGCAAATTCAGATTCATCAAAATATTTTCTGCACAAATATTCCAATTCATCATTTTTATCCATCGTAATGATTTTTCCATCAGATGTCAAACCTTCTGCCAAACACAATGTTGCGTAACCTGTAAAAGTTCCTAATTCAACAATAGTTTTTGGTGCTAAAATTTTTGACAAAACACTTAACAAGCGACCTTGGTATTCGCCCGAAATCATGTGCGGTTGTGTTGTACATTGATAGGTTTCAACACGTAAACGACTCAAGATTTCTGGTTCTTGGTCTGTGTGATGATCTAAATACGATTCTAAAATTGGTGAAATTTTTATCATGCCATTAAAAAGTGTACAAAAATACAAAAAAGTGGTAAACTTTGGCTATATAAAAGGCGTTTCGATGAGAAAATTATTCCGAAAAACAACTAATATTTATCTTCTAAATACTTCATAACCTCTTCATCTGTTATATTCATTGGTGGTTTTTCCCATCCATTCATAGGTTCTTTTATAGAATCGTCAATAATATACGGGACAAGATATTTAATATGTGTATCAGGATTATAAACAACTAATACTTTTTCTCCAACCGAAAACTTACTAATATCTTTAGGAGCCTTTCCTTCATAAGAATGTCCATTATATGAATAAATATACTTAACAAATTCCATTGATCTTGTTTTCGAGAATCCAGAAATAATTCCAACAGTATATAATCTTTTCTCTTTAATTTCATTTAATGAGTTTCTTTGATTAAAAAAAATAATTCCTGATAAAAAAATTAGAATTAATATAATTCCAAGCCATTTTAAAAATTCTGTCTTCTTATCTTCTTTCTCATTTTTCAAAGAGGGTAAAAATTTATTCATACTTAACTAATCTATTTTAATCACTAAACTACAAAATAATCAAACCAAAAAAGCATTACTTTTTGGGTAATGCTTTTTGTTTTGAAAATTATTTTGTTAAACTTAGTCTTAACCTCAACCTGAGTTTAAATTTTTCCTTTTTGAATTATTGTAACAATATCTGGATCTAACAACGTTGAAGTATCTCCAAAATCAGTTTCATCACTGGCGATTTTTCTCAAAATACGACGCATAATTTTTCCGCTTCGTGTTTTTGGTAAACCTGATACAAACTGAATTTTATCTGGTTTTGCAATTGGTCCAATGAGATGTGCCACTTCATTTTTAATTTCTGCTTCTAATTCTTTTGAAACTTCTATACCATCTTGTAAAATCACAAATGCATACAACGCATTTCCTTTGATATCATGTGGAAAACCTACAACTGCACTCTCTGCAACTGCTTCATTTTGGTTGATTGCATTTTCAACAGGTGCTGTACCAAGATTATGTCCAGAAACAATCACGACATCATCTACTCTACCTGTAATTCTATAATTGTCCATCGCATCTCGGTAAGCGCCATCGCCTGTAAAATAATATCCCGGGAAAGTAGAAAAATAGGTTTCGACGTAACGTTTATGATCTCCATAAATAGTTCTTGCCATAGAAGGCCAAGGAAACTTAATCGCCAAACGACCTTCTGCTTTTTCGTTGATTGTTTCTACTTCATGTCCATTATCATCCATTAAAACGGGCTGAATTCCTGGTAATGGCAACGTTGCAAATGTAGGTCGTAATGGTGTAATTCCTGCCAAAGGCGAAATCATAATTGATCCTGTTTCGGTTTGCCACCATGTATCGACAATCGGACAATTTCCTTTCCCTACATAATCATTTAACCAATGCCATGCTTCTTCGTTGATTGGTTCTCCAACTGACCCTAAAACTTTTAGACTTGATAAATCATATTTTTCTACATAGTCTAATGATTCACGAGCTAATGAACGAACTGCTGTTGGAGCAGTATAAAAATGGGTAACTTTTAATTTTTCGACAATTTCCCAAAAACGTCCAAAATCAGGAAAACTTGGAATTCCTTCGAACATAACCGAGGTTGCTCCACAAGCCAATGGACCATAAATAATGTAACTGTGTCCTGTAATCCAACCGATATCCGCTGTACACCAATAAATATCGTTTTTATCCATTTGAAAAATATTGTCAAATGAATAAGCCGTTTCAACCATATACCCTCCACATGTATGCACCATTCCTTTTGGTTTTCCAGTAGAACCCGAAGTATATAAAATAAACAATGGATCTTCTGCATCCATTATTTCTGCTGGACAACTATTATTTACTTTATACATTTCATCAACCCAAAATTTATCGCGCCCACCGACCATAGAAGTTGGTTCTATCGCACGACGATAAACGATACAAGTTTGAATAGAAGGACAGTCTTTTAACGCTTCATCACAAATTGCTTTTAAGTTGATTGATTTTGTACCACGAAAAACTTCATTGGCTGTAACCAAAACTTTACATTGTGCATCATTGATACGAGATGCGATTGCAGCAGAAGAAAAACCTGCAAAAACAATAGAATGCACCGCTCCAATTCTTGCACAAGCTAACATCGCAATCGCTAATTCTGGAATCATTGGCATATAAATACACACACGATCGCCTTTTTGTACGCCATTGTTTTTTAACACATTTGCAAATTGACAAACTTTTGAATGCAATTGACGATACGTAATAATTCGAGTTTCTTCTAATGGATTATTCGGTTCCCAAATTAAGGCTGTTTTATTTCCATTTTTTTCTAAATGACGATCTAAAATATTTTCCGTAATATTTAACTTACCTCCTTGAAACCATTTGAAATCCGCTGTTTCAAAATTATATTCCAAAGTTTTGTCCCATCTTTGGTGCCAAACGAAGTTTTCGGCTATTTTGTCCCAAAATTTCTCGGGATCTTTAGTACTTTTTCTGTACGCTTTCTTGTATTCAGAAAACGAATTAATTCTAAAATCATTTATCATTTTAATTGTGGTTTTGAAATTAAATATAAAAAAAGCGAGTCAATTTATCAAATTAACTCGCTTATATTTTTAAAATGAATAAAAACTATTCTATTTTCCTTTATACGGACTTGCGTTGTAATAAGCAATTGCTGTTGGTAATGATTCTTTAATTTTCGAAATACGTGTTGCATCAGAAGGGTGAGTACTCAAAAATTCTGAAACTCCAGCATTTCCACTTTTTGCTGCCATACGTTCCCAGAAAGGTATTGCTTGAGTGGGATCATAACCAGCCATAGCCATTAAATATAATCCTGTAACATCAGCATCTAACTCCATCTTACGAGAATAATTTAACAACCCAACTTGTGCACCTACAGGATATAATTGTTCAAAAACTTTTGCATATTCTGCGTTTCCAATGGATCCTCCAACTATTTGTCCTAAACCTTGTGCTGCCATTTGCTGAGAAGCTTGCTCCGCACTATGTCCAGCCAAAGCGTGACCAATTTCGTGACCTAACACAACCGCTAAACCTGTTGCATCCTTCGTTACAGGTAAAATTCCCGTATAAACTGCAACTTTACCTCCAGGCATACACCAAGCATTTACTTCATTCGCTTGTAATAATGTAAATTGCCACTGATAACCTTGCAATTGAGACGAAATTCCTTTCTGTTGATAATATTTTTCTGCTGCATATTTTAAACGGTCTCCAACGGTTTGAACCATTTTTGCATCAGTTGTACCTGTGATTACTTTTCCTTCTTTTAATACTTTATCATATTGTGTAAAAGCAGTTGGCATTAATTCTGCATTTGAGACTAATGATAATGATTTTCTTCCTGTGACAGGATTTGTAGCACATGAAGCTAATACTAAAGCTCCTGCTACAGTTAAAATTATTTTTTTCATATTTTTAAGTTTATTTACCGAGTTTCTTTTTAATTTCATTCAGTTTCATCAATGCTTCAACAGGTGTTAAAGTATTAATATCTGTGTTCATAATCTCTTCACGAATCGATTCTAAAATTGGATCATCCAACTGAAAGAAACTTAACTGCATATTATCTTGCGTTATTTTCTCCGTTTTATTGGAAATTCCTTCATCTGTTTTGGTCGCTTCCAAAACTTTCAACACATCATTGGCTCTATCCACCACTCGTTTTGGCATCCCCGCCATTTTAGCAACATGTATACCAAAACTATGCTCGCTTCCCCCAGGAACTAATTTTCTCAAAAATAAAATCGTATCTTTTGTTTCTTTAATACTAACATTAAAATTCTTGATACGTTCCATTGATTTCGACATTTCATTTAATTCATGGTAATGCGTTGCAAATAATGTTTTTGGTTTCAACGCACTTTGATGTAAAAATTCTGCAATTGCCCATGCAATCGAAATTCCATCGTACGTTGAAGTTCCTCGACCAATTTCATCCAACAAAATCAAACTTCGTTCCGAAATGTTATTTAAGATACTTGCTGTTTCATTCATTTCGACCATAAACGTAGATTCGCCTGAAGAAATATTATCTGAAGCTCCAACTCGCGTAAAAACTTTATCTATTATACCTAATTTAGCAGCTTGTGCTGGAACAAAACTTCCCATTTGCGCCATCAAGACTATCAACGCTGTTTGACGTAAAAGTGCCGATTTACCAGACATATTGGGTCCAGTAATCATAATAATTTGTTGATTCTCTGAATTTAACTCAACATTATTCGATACATATTGTTCTCCAATTGGTAATTGTTGTTCAATAACTGCATGGCGACCTTCTTTTATATTTAATTCAAAACCATCATTAAGAGAAGGTTTGGAATACGAATTCTTTTCCGCAATTTCTGCAAAAGTGGATAGAACATCTAAAAAAGCAATGGCTTTTGCTATTTGTTGAATAGGTAAAAGTTTGGTAATAATTTCTTGTAGAAGATCAATAAACAACTGATTTTCAATGGCTAAAATTTTCTCTTCTGCACCTAAAATCTGTGTTTCATATTCTTTTAATTCTTCCGTGATATAGCGTTCTGCATTGACCAATGTTTGCTTTCGAATCCATTCTTCCGGTACCTTATCTTTGTGTGTATTTCGAACTTCGATATAATATCCAAATACATTATTAAACGCAATTTTCAACGATGAAATTCCAGTTCGTTGTGTTTCACGTTGACACATCTGATCTAAAAAATCTTTTCCAGAAAATTGAATTTTACGTAAGCGATCCAATTCTTCCGAAATACCTTCTCGAATTACATTTCCTTTGACAATCTGATGAGGGGGTTCGTCTGTAAGCGAATCGAAAATCTTTTGAGTCAATTTTTCAATTGGTTCGATTCGTCTAAATAAATCTGATACTTCTTTGATATTCGATTGTTCAGCAACCTCTTTTATATCTTCCGAAATTTTCAAACTTTGAGCCAATTGCAATAATTGTCGTGGCGTAATTTTACCAGTTGAAACTTTTCCAGCTAATCGTTCTAAATCTGTTAATTGAGCCAATTTTTCACGCAAATCATAACGTAAATCACCAAATTTATAGAAATATTCGACAATATTTTGACGACGTTGAATCGATTTTAAATCTTTCAAAACCATCACCATCCAACGATTTAGCAAACGTGCACCCATTGGTGTTTTGGTATCATCTAAAATATTCAGTAACGTAACTCCTTTTGGATGTGGTGAATAAACCAACTCAAGATTGCGAATGGTAAAGGGATCCATCCACACAAAATTCTCTTGATTAAGGCGTTGGATTGAAGTAATATGTTGAATTTCGAAATGATGCGTATCATCTAAATAAGCTAAAATCGCACCTGCTGAAATGATTCCTTCTTTTAGATCTTCGATTCCAAAACCTTTCAAATTCTTTGTTTTGAATAAACTTGTTAGTTTATCAATCGCAAAATCATATTGAAAAGCCCAATCATCTAATAAAAATTTACTTTTGACATCAGAAAAATTATATTTGACCCGTTTTTGATAAATGACTTCACTTGGACGAAACGATTGAATAATTTTCGCAACCTGATCTTCTTGACCTTCTGAAACCAAAAATTCTCCTGTCGAAACATCTAATAAAGCAATTCCAAACGATTTTGAACCTTCGTGTACAGCCATCAAAAAGTTATTCGATTTTGAAGACAGCACCTCATCTTGCAACGCCACACCAGGCGTGATTAATTCGGTTACACCACGTTTTACAATTCCCTTTACCGTTTTAGGATCTTCGAGCTGATCACAGATTGCTACACGTAATCCCGCTTTTACCAATTTTGGTAAATAGGTATTTAAACTATGATGCGGAAAACCAGCTAATTCACTATTATCAGAACCGTTAGCACGTTTTGTTAGCACTATATCTAAAATACGCGAAGCACGCACTGCATCTTCTCCAAATGTTTCGTAAAAATCTCCAACTCTGAATAATAACATCGCATCAGGATATTTCGCCTTGATTTGATTATACTGCTTCATAAGTGGAGTTTCCTTATTCTTTACTACTTTTGTCAAATTATTATAACTTTTGAACAGCTAAGTTAGTCAAAAACGAAGTGATGAGAAAACTAAAATTAGATGAATTAGGTCGAGTTTCGACCGAAGAATATAAAGAAATAGAAAAAAATCCAATCGTTGTTGTTTTGGACAATGTAAGGAGTATGCACAATGTTGGGGCAGTTTTTAGAACATCAGATGCTTTTTTGATTGATAAAATTTATTTGTGTGGAATTACGGCAACGCCTCCACATAAAGAAATTCATAAAACAGCAATTGGTGCAGAAAACTCAGTAGATTGGGAATATGTAAAAGATTCGAATGAATTGGTTGCCAAACTAAAAGAAGAAGGTTATCAAATTGTAACAATTGAACAAACGGAAGGTTCTGTTTTATTGAATGAATTTGAAATTGATCAATCTCAGAAATATGCAATTATCATGGGAAATGAAGTGGATGGTGTACAACAATCTATTATTGACCAATGTGATACATGTATTGAAATTCCGCAATCTGGTACAAAACATTCGTTAAATGTTTCGGTTTGTACTGGAATTATTTTATGGAAATGGTATGAAGGATTTATGAAATAGTTAAGCGTTAAGCGTTAAGCGTTAAGCGTTAAGCGTTAAGCGTTAAGCGTTAAG
>NZ_CALGVK010000064.1:0-41059 GCF_937930195.1 uncultured Empedobacter sp. | reverse complement strand
GTTCAACAAAAGTTGAAGTCAATACTATTCAATTTGATTCAAGAAAAGTATCAAACAATGATGTTTTTGTCGCTGTAAATGGAGTTACAGTAGATGGACATCAGTATATAGAAAAAGCAATTGGTTTAGGTGCTAAAACAATTGTTTGTGAAGTTTTTCCAGAAAATTTAGTGGATGAAGTAACCTATGTGAAAGTTGAAAATTCAACAATTGCATTAGGAATCTTAGCTTCTAATTTTTACGAAAATCCAACAAAAGATTTAAAACTTGTTGGTGTCACAGGAACTAATGGGAAAACAACGACAACAACATTGTTGTATGAGTTGTTTACAAAATTAGGGTATGCTTGCGCATTAATTTCGACAATTAAAATTGTAATTGATGGTGAAGTGATTCCATCTACGCATACAACGCCAGATATTTTGACATTAAACAAAATGTTTCGTGAGGCTGTAGATAGAGGTTGCGAATTTGCTTTTATGGAAGTTTCTTCGCACGGAATTCATCAAAATAGAATTGCAGGTTTACATTTCGAAGTTGCTGGATTTACGAATATCACACACGATCATTTGGATTACCATAAAACTTTTGCAAATTATCTTGCAGCTAAAAAGAAATTTTTCGACGATTTACCAAAAACGTCAACAGCAATTTCAAATGCAGATGATAAAAATGGAAAAGTGATGCTTCAGAATACAGTGGCAACAAAAAGATTGTACGCACTAAAAACTGATGCAGATTTCAAAGGAAAAATTATCGAACATCAATTTGATGGAATGCAATTAGAATTCAATGGAAAAGAATTCTGGACATCATTAATTGGTCAATTTAATGCCTATAATTTGGTATTAGTTTTTGGTATAGCCTCAATTTTAGGGCAAGATGAATTAGAAGTCTTAAAAGCATTGAGCACACTTGGAAATGTAGATGGTCGTTTTCAAACATTTCAGACGAAATCAGGTATTATTGTGATTGTAGATTATGCACATACGCCAGATGCTTTAGAAAATGTTTTGGATACAATTGAAGGGATTCGTACCAAAAATGAAAAATTAATAACAGTTGTAGGTTGTGGTGGAGATCGCGATAAAACAAAACGTCCTGAAATGGCTGATATCGCAAGCGAAAAATCTAATCTTGCCATTTTTACATCAGATAATCCAAGAACAGAAGATCCAGAAGAGATTCTACGTGAAATGGAAGTTGGTGTGAAACCGCAATTTTATAATCGCACCCTGAAAATTACAGATCGTAAAGAAGCTATAAAAACAGCACTTAAAATGGCTGAGCCAAAAGATATTATTTTGATTGCAGGAAAAGGTCACGAGACATATCAAGAAATTAACGGAGTAAGAACACATTTTTCTGATGTTAAAATAGCGTCAGAATTGAGTAAAATATTGAACAAATAAAGAATGTTATACTATTTATTTGATTATTTAGAGAGTATCAATTTCCCTGGAGCACGCATGTTTCAATACACGTCTTTCCGTGCGGGAATGGCAATTTTATTAGCCATGTTCATCAGTTTGTTTTACGGAAAACGAATTATTAGTTATTTACGTAAAGAACAAATGGGTGAAATTGTTCGTGATTTAGGGTTGAAAGGACAAATCGAAAAAGCAGGAACGCCAACTATGGGTGGTTTAATCATCATATTAGCAACGTTAATTCCTACTTTACTTTTTGCAAAATTAGATAATATTTACATCATCATTTTGTTGGTTTCAACAATTTGGTTAGGTGTTATTGGATTTTTAGATGATTACATCAAAGTATTCAAGAAAAACAAAGAAGGTTTACAAGGTAAATTTAAAATTTTAGGACAAGTGGGTCTTGGAATTGTAGTTGGTTTAATGCTTTATTTCAGTCCAACAGTTACTGTAAAACATCAAGAAAACAGAGTGAAAGTCCAAGCAGGAACTGAACAAACGGAATACAATCGAGCAATTAAATTTGGTCCTGAGGAAAAAACATTAGAAACAACGATGCCTTTCGTTAAAGGGAATGAATTTAACTATTCAGATATTTTATTTTGGATGAATGCAGAAGATCGTCCTACATGGGCAGTTGCAGCAATTTTCATTTTTGCGGTAATTTTTATCATTACAGCAGTTTCGAATGGAGCCAATTTAACAGACGGTATCGATGGTTTAGCAGCTGGTAGTTCAGCTGTAATTATGGCGGCGATTGCTATGTTTGTTTTCGTTTCGGGAAATATCATGTTCGCAGATTATCTGAATATTATGTTTATTCCTCGTTCCGAAGAAGTATTAATTTTCTGTGGTGCATTCCTTGGAGGTTTGATCGGATTTATTTGGTACAATACCTATCCGGCGCAAGTATTCATGGGTGATACAGGAAGTTTGACAATTGGAGGTGTTATCGCAGTTTTGGCAATTATCGTTCGAAAAGAATTGTTACTACCGATTTTGTGTGGAATATTTTTCGCAGAAAGTTTGTCAGTGATGTTGCAAGTGTCTTATTTCAAGTACACGAAAAAGAAATTTGGTGAAGGTCGTAGAATCTTTTTGATGTCTCCTTTACATCACCATTTTCAAAAATTAGGATATCACGAAAGTAAAATCGTGGTTCGTGCCATTATCATCGGAATCATTTTAGCGGTAATTAGTATTATTACCTTAAAGATTAGATAAAAATGAAAAGATTAGTCGTTTTAGGAGGAGGAGAAAGTGGCGTAGGAACAGCTATTCTTGCGAAGAAAGAAAACTTTGAGGTTTTTCTTTCAGACATGGGACAAATAAAAGATAAATATAAACAACTTTTGGAGGAGCACGGAATCGCTTATGAAGAAGGACAGCATACAGAAGATTTAATTTTGAATGCAGACGAAATCATGAAAAGTCCAGGTATTCCTAAGAAAGCAGCACTAATTCAGAAATTAGAAGCGAAAGGCGTTTCAATTATTTCTGAAATTGAATTTGCATCTCGTTACACAGATGCAAAAATTATTGCGATTACAGGATCTAATGGAAAAACAACAACAACAAGTTTGATGTTCCATATCCTAAAGCAAGCTGGATTAAATGTAGGATTAGGTGGTAACATCGGAAAAAGTTTTGCAAAATCTGTAGCTGAAGATAACTTCGACTATTATGTGTTAGAAGTGAGTAGTTTTCAGTTAGACGATATTAAAAGAGATTTCAAACCGTATGTTGCAATTTTATTAAACATTACACCAGATCATTTAGACCAATACAACTATCAGTTTGATTTGTATGCAAAGGCTAAATTCAGAATAGCTGAAAACCAAGATGAAAACGATTATTTTATCTACAATTTGGATGATCCAAAAACAATGGAGATGATAGATCAGATGAATATTCGCGCTCATCGTAAACCGTTCACAATGATGGATGCAACAAATGAAGCATACGCAAATAATGAATTGTTCCGTGTGAGCGATTCGAATGGTGATTTTACAATGTTAGTGAATGATTTAGGATTAATTGGAAAACACAATGTTTCTAATTCATTGGCTGCGGCTGTAGCTGCAAAAATTATTGAAATCAATAATGAGGATCTAAAAAAGAGTTTGTCGGATTTTAAATCTGTTGAACATCGTTTAGAACCTGTTTTGACAATTGGCGGAATTGATTTTATCAACGATTCTAAAGCAACAAATGTTAATGCAACTTATTATGCGTTAGAAAGTATGACGAAACCAATCGTTTGGATTGTTGGTGGAACTGATAAAGGAAACGACTATAGCGAAGTTTTACCTTTCGTTAAAAAGAAAGTAAAAGCAATCGTTTGTTTGGGTGTAGATAATGCCAAAATTATTGATTTTTTCAGTCCATACATCGATACAATTGTCGAAACGAATAATATGAAAGATTGTGTTGCTAAATCCTATCAATTGGCAACAAAAGGAGAAACGGTTTTATTATCACCAGCTTGTGCAAGTTTCGATTTGTTCAACGGTTACGAAGATCGTGGCGATCAATTTAAAGAAAACGTACGCAAATTATAATAACAAACTAACCAATGTCTACCATCGTACAAAAATATTTTAAAGGCGATAAACCGCTTTGGGCTTTCATTTTATTGTTAGCATTATTTTCGTTCTTACCAGTTTATTCGGCAAGTTCTAACTTGGTGTATACAGTAGGTTCAGGAACTATTTTTGGACATTTAGGTAAACATGCCGTAATTCTTTTAATTGGTTTATTTTTCATTTATGGATTACAGCGTGTGGATTATCGTTGGTTTGGCCTATTTGCTTTAAGTGCAGTTCTTTTACTTTCAGTAGTTTTGATCCTGACGCTCGTACAAGGACAAACAATCGGTGGGGCAAATGCTGCTCGATGGTTGACGATTCCAGGAACAGGGATAGGTATTCAACCATCTATGATAGCTTCACAAGCATTGTTGATTTATATAGCTCGTTATTTGACAAAAAATAGAGACAAAGAATATACATGGAAAAATACCTTAATTCCTTTATTTTTACCAATCCTTGCTATTGTAGGATTAATTTTTCCTTCTAATGGATCAACAGCGTTGATGTTAGCTGGAATGTGTGGGATATTATTGATTATTGGAGGATTTCCATTCAAGTATTTATTTACAATTGCAGGATTAGGGATTCTTTTAGGAGGAGGATTTATTTGGTTGGCTTTTAATAAACCAGATTTAATTGCAAATTCGCGTGTACACACATGGATGTCACGTATAGAGAAATTTAATGATGATTCGGGTTTAGAAAGCTACCAAGTTCTACACGCAAAAGCAGCAATTGCAAGAGGTTTAAATGAAATGGCAGGACCAGGAAAAAGTGTTTTTAAACAGACTTTACCTCAGTCTTCTTCCGATTTTATCTTCGCAATTATTGTAGAAGAGTACGGTGCCATTGGTGCAATTTTATTAATTGGAATTTTTCTTTTGATATTAATTCGAATTTGTATCATCGCATCTAAAATTCATACCATTTTTGGTACGCTACTTGTATTTGCAGTCGGCCTACCAATTATCGTTCAAGCAATGGTGAATATGGCGGTTGCTGTAAATTTAATTCCAGTAACAGGACAACCATTACCAATGATTAGTTATGGTGGAACATCCATTTGGATGACATGTATTTCGTTCGGAATAATTTTGAGTGTTAGTACTCAAATTAAATCGAAAGAAGAATTAGAACAAGATAGAAAAGTATTAAGTGAAGAATACATCGAAGACATCGCCTAAAGTTTTGATAAGTGGCGGAGGAACAGGTGGACATATATATCCAGCTATAGCAATCGCAGATGAAATAAAACGTCGTTTGCCAGATGCTCAAATTCTGTTTGTAGGAGCAGAAGGAAGAATGGAAATGGAAAAAGTACCAAAAGTTGGTTATGCTATAAAAGGCTTACCAATTTCTGGATTTGATAGAAGTAATATGAAAGCGAATTTAAAATTTCCTTTCAAATTGATAAAAAGTTTAAGTCTTGCAAAGAAAATCTATACTGATTTTCAACCAGACTTAGCTATTGGTACAGGAGGTTATGCAAGTGGACCAATGTTGTGGATAGCGGGAAGCAAAAATGTTCCGATTTTATTACAAGAACAAAATTCGTTTCCGGGTGTTACCAACAAAATTTTGAAAAATAAAGCAAAGGCTATTTGTACAGCTTACGAAGGAATTTCACAGTTTCCACAAGAAAAAGTGCATTACACAGGAAATCCAATTCGTGCCGAAATTTTTCAAAACTTACCATCCAAATCAGAAGCAATTTCTGTTTTTGGATTAGATCCAGAAAAACCAACTATTTTATCTGTTGGAGGTTCGCAAGGATCAAGAGCAATGAATAATGCATGGTTAGAAAACCTTGAGGAATTTGTTGCAAGTGGTGTTCAGTTAATTTGGCAAACAGGAAAGTTAGATTATCAAAAAATCAAAAACTTGGTTGGAGATAAATATCCAACCATTCATGTAACCGAATTTATTTACAACATGAAAGATGCGTATGCAGCTTCGGATATGATTGTTTCTCGTGCAGGAGCTATGGCAATTTCGGAATTGTGTATAGTTGGTAAAGCAACAATTTTGCTTCCTTTACCAACAGCGGCAGAAGATCATCAAACTAAAAATGCGCAAGCGTTGGTTGAGAGAGAGGCTGCGATTATGGTAAAAGATGCAGATGCAAAACAAAATTTAGTCAAAGAGGTAATTGCTTTGGCAAACAATGAAAAATTAAAAAATAAATTATCTCAAAACATCAAGCAATTAGGGAAACCGAATGCGACAAAAGAGATTGTAGATATATTATTGAATTTATTATAATGAATATTTTAGATAAAACATATTATTATTTCATCGGTGCAGGAGGAATCGGAATGAGTGCGTTGGAACGTTTCTTCAAATCAATCGGAAAAGAAGTTGCAGGTTATGACAAAACACAAACCGAACTGACAACTGAATTGATTACTGAAGGAATTGATATTCATTTCGAAGATAATATCGAGTTAATTCCAGCAGGAATTAAACCAGAAAATACATTGGTGATTTATACACCAGCGGTACCAAAAGATCATTCTGAACTAAATTATTTTTTAGTGAATGATTTTAAAGTCATGAAACGTTCTGAAGTGTTAGGTGAAATTACCAAACATACCTACAATATTGGCGTTGCGGGAACGCACGGGAAAACAACAACTTCGTCTATTTTAGGGCATATCCTAAAAGTAGCAGAAGTAGAAAGTACAGCATTTTTAGGTGGTATTGCAGAAAATTACGATTCAAATATCATTCTAAATGGCTCTAAATATACGGTTGCTGAAGCCGATGAATTTGACCGTTCTTTTTTACGCCTTTCTCCGAAATTAGCCATTATTACAAGTGATGATCCTGACCATTTGGATATTTATGGAGAGCGTGAAGAAGTAAAAAAATCATTTCAAGAATTTGCAGCAATTGTAGAAGAAAAACTATTTGTTCGCAAAGGTTTAAATTTTGAAAATGCTTTTACTTACGGAGTTGAAGAAGATGCTGATTATAATGCGCATAATGTAAGAATTATTGACGGGCATTATGTTTTTGATGTAACGACTCCTCATGGAGAAATGCAAAACATCGGAATTTTATTGCCAGGTCATCATAATATGGAAAATGCTCTTGCAGCATTAGCTGTAGCAGAATATTTAGGGATTTCTCTTGATAAAATAAAAGAAGCTTTAGCAAGCTTTGTGGGAGTGAAAAGACGCTTTAATCGTTTCGAAGCAAATGGAAAAATTTATATCGACGATTATGCACATCATCCAACAGAATTGAATGCTGCAATTCGTTCAGTTCGTGAATTATATCCGGGTAAAAAAGTGTTAGGAGTATTTCAACCTCATTTATTTACACGAACACGTGATTTTGCTGATGAGTTTGGAGCAAGTTTAAGCCAATTAGATAGCCTTATTTTATTAGATATTTATCCGGCAAGAGAGCTTCCAATCGAAGGTGTATCATCAAATTGGTTGTTAGAAAAGGTAGAATTACAAGAAAAAATAGTATCTTCATTAGAAGATAGTTTAGCGAACATCAAAAAACGAGATTTTGATGTGTTATTAACTGTAGGAGCAGGAAATATTGATACAATTGTTAAACCAATAAAAGAATGGTTAAGTGAAGCATAAATTGAAAATCATACAAGTGATTTTTGGAGTTATCTTGCTAATCGGTTTGATTAGTTTTACGGTAATTAAGAATGCTTCGCGTACTGTGGAAAAAATTGATGTGGCATTTGTTCAGCCCGTTGAAAATTATTTTATCAATGACGAATCGATAAAAGATATAATCAACAAAGATGGAAAAGACATTATGAAACAAACCTTGAGAGAGGTAAATGTAAAAGATATCGAACAAAAAATAAATAAGAGTCCCTTTGTAGATTCTGTACAAGTGAGTAAAAACATTAATGGACATTTACGACTTGATATAAAAGCAAATACAGCAGTTGCTCGAGTGAAAACGCTGACAAATGAGTTTTATTTGACAACCAAAGGCGAAAAAATGCCTTTATCTAAATTAAGTTCAGCGGATGTAATTTTGGTTTCTGGTGATGTAAAACCGAATGAGTATGAGGATTTGAGTAAATTTGTTCAAGCTTTGAAAGCAGATGAATTATTAAAAAATCACATCATAGCCATTCAGAAAGTAGGACAACGTTCATTTAATTTAATTGTAAATAGTGGAAACTATTATATAGAATTAGGTACTTTAAATAATTTTGAACAAAAGTTACATAATCTGAAATTGTACTATTATCAATACATCGATTTTATAGGAACAGAAGATTATGAAAAATTGAGCTTGAAATTTGTAAACCAAGTTGTAGCAACCAAACGAATAAAAAATGGAGAACAATAGTAAGATTGCAGTTGGCTTAGACATAGGAACTACAAAAATTGTAGCACTTGTCGGACGAAAAAATGATAACGGAAAAATTGAAATTCTTGGACACGGACAAGCAAAAAGTTTGGGTGTACACAGAGGAGTCGTGAATAATATTACGCAAACTATTAATTCGATAAAAGAAGCAATTGATAAGGCAGAAAGGTCTTCAGGTGTCAAGATTACTGATGTAACCGTTGGTATTGCAGGACAACATATCCGTAGTTTACAACATAGCGATTACATTACACGTACCAATTCAGAAGATGTGATAGATGATAATGATTTAAAATTATTGACAAATCAGGTCTATAAATTGGTGATGTTACCAGGAGAAGAAATTATCCATGTTCTTCCGCAAGAATTTAAGGTTGACAACGAAGGAGAAATTCGAGAACCAATCGGCATGTACGGAAGTCGTTTAGAAGCCAATTTCCATGTGGTTGTAGGACAAGTTTCTTCTATCCGAAATATTGCACGTTGTGTAAAAGCCGCAGGTTTACGCTTGGCAAGTATCACTTTAGAGCCTATTGCATCTTCAAGTGCAGCACTTAGTGAAGAGGAAAAAGAAGCAGGTGTAGCATTGATTGACATAGGTGGTGGTACAACAGATATTGCAATTTTTAAAGATAGTATCATTCGTCACACATCGGTTATTCCATTCGGTGGAAATGTGATTACAGAAGACATTAAAGTTGGATGCTCTATTATCGGTAAACAAGCCGAAGCTTTAAAAGAAAAATTTGGCTCTGCTTGGCCTGGTGAAAATAAAGAAACAGAAATTGTCTCGATTCCTGGATTAAAAGGCCGCGAAGCAAAAGAAATATCATTAAAAAGATTGTCACAAATTATCCATGCACGCGTGCAGGAAATTTTAGAACAAGTTTATTTAGAATTGAAAAACTACGGTTGCGAAGATCAAAACAAAAAATTGATTGCAGGAATCGTTTTAACAGGTGGGGGGTCAAAATTAAAACACATTCGTCAATTAACAGAATATGTTACAGGTATGGATGTGAGAATTGGATACTCCAACGAGCATATTGTAGGTGCTAAAGCAGAAGAAATCAGCGGTCCTGAATATGCAACATCTGTTGGATTATTGATGAAAGGGTTAGAAGAGTTAGCGGCAAATTATCAGCACGAAATTTATGAAAAACCAGTAATTGATAACCTAAACAATCAAGAAGAACTAGAAATAGGTGGATATTCCTCACAATCAAAATCAACAAACGTTGCTACTGATGTTGAAAATGTAAAAATACCAAAAAGGGAAGAAGTTGTTGATGAATTCTTGGATCAAGAAATTGGAGATAAGAAAGAAACTAAATCTAAACCAGAAAAGAAGAATTTCTTTTCGAAATGGACGGATAAATTTATCCAAATGATTAACGAAACCGAATAATAAGAATAAATTAAGAATAAATTACGAACCAATTTAATAAGAAGAATATGAGTGATATGTTATCAGGAGATATTGTGTTCAATTTACCAAAGAGCCGATCTCAAGCTATCAAAGTAATCGGAGTAGGTGGTGGAGGTAGTAACGCCGTAAACTACATGTTTGAACAAGGAATCGCGGGAGTAGAGTTTGTGATCTGTAACACAGATTCTCAGGCTTTAGCTAACAGTCCAGTTCCAACAAGAATTCAATTAGGACAAGCAATAACTGAAGGTTTAGGTGCTGGTGCAAATCCTGAGGTAGGAGAGCAATCTGCTATCGAGAGTATGGATGATGTGAAAGCTGTCTTAGACGAAGGAACTAAAATGGTTTTTATTACTGCTGGAATGGGTGGTGGTACAGGAACCGGAGCAGCGCCAGTAATTGCTGGTATTGCAAAAGAAATGGATATCTTGACTGTAGGTATTGTAACAGCGCCATTCTTTTTCGAAGGAAGAATGAGGTTGGAACAAGCTGAAAAAGGTATCGAAAAATTAAGACAAAACGTAGATTCATTAATTGTAATCAATAATGATAAATTACGTGAGTTATACGGAAACTTAGGTTTTAAAAATGGTTTCTCTAAAGCTGATGAAGTTTTAACAACAGCGGCAAAAGGGATTGCAGAAGTTATTACACAACACTACGCAATGAACATCGATTTACGTGATGCACGTACAGTTCTTAAAAACTCTGGTACAGCAATCATGGGATCTGCACAAGGTTCTGGTGAAAACAAAGCAAAAGACGCAATTTCTTCTGCTTTAGACTCTCCATTGTTGAATAATAACAAAATTACAGGAGCACGAAATGTGTTGTTATTAATTTTATCTGGTAATAATGAAATTACAATGGATGAAATTGGAGTAATCAATGATTACATTCAACAAGAAGCAGGTAATAGCGCAAATATCATCATGGGTATTGGCGAAGATTTAGATTTAGGCGATTCTATCTCTGTAACTGTTGTTGCAACTGGTTTTCCTACAGAAGATCAAGCATATACAGGAAAAGAAGAACAAAAAATTATTCACACTTTAGAGGAAGAACAACCGATCAATAAGACGTTATCTGTAGAACAACCTTTTGTAAATCGAGTAAAACCGATGACGTTAGACTTTGGTCGTTCTAATGCTTCTCAACAAGCGCCACAACAAAATCAAACGCCAGAAGCGCCTCAAAAGAACTATCGTGATGCAGATGTTAATCAAAGTTTTCAACAACAAACTTATCACAATACTCCAGTTGAATCTTTTGAAGAAAATAACTCTCCAAAACGATATGTTTTAGATGATGTTGAGGATGAGCCAGTACAAGAAAAACGTTCTTACGACGACTTTGAACCACGTTTGAAATCTGATTTTAATCGTACGCAAGAGCCATCGAATAATGCAAATAATAATCAAACATATAATTCATATACAAATCCTGTAGCTTCAGAACAATCTAATTATCCTCAAAATAATTATGCTGGGTACCAAGCTCCTCAAAATAATGGATATGGAAATGTAGAACCGATTCAATCAAATGTATCGCAAACAGAACATGTTCAAGTTGCTGTAGATCCATTTAATCAACCAATCGAACAGTCTAATGACCCTGAATTGAATAGCATGATTGAAGAGAGAAGAAATCGTTTGAAACAATTTAATTTTAAATTTAATAACACGATGACAAACTCTCAGGTAGATGAATATGAGGCCATTCCTGCTTACAAACGTCAAGGATTGAATTTATCTGATCGTAATGATAAACAATCATCTGATTTTTCGGTAGGTACAAACCGTAACAACGAAACTCAAATTCGTCCAAACAATTTTCTACACGACAACGTAGATTAATAAAGGATCACTCGTAAAAAATATTCTTATTATAGAAAAGGTTCATTGCTTTTGCGATGAGCCTTTTTTTGTCTTAAATTTGTAGTCTAAAAGCAAAACAAATGAATTTAGAAACTCAAATAATGGCACAGTTAAAAGAAGCGATGAAAGCTAAAAATACTGTTGCTTTAGAAGCTTTAAGAGCTGTAAAATCTGAATTATTATTAGCTAAAACATCTGGAGCTAATGGTGATTTATCAGAAGATCAAGAAATTGCTTTATTACAAAAACTTGTAAAACAACGTAAAGAAGCTGCTGAACAATTTGAAGCAAATGGACGTGTAGAATTAGCGGAAAAAGAATTGGCACAAGCAGAGGTTATTCAACAATTTTTACCCGCCCAATTAACAGACGAAGAGTTAACAGCTGTAATTCAAGAAATAGTGACTAAAGTTGGCGCTACTTCACCTAAAGATATGGGAAAAGTAATGGGAGCTGCATCATCTCAATTAGCTGGTAAAGCAGAAGGAAAGTTAATTTCAGCTAAAGTAAAAGATATTTTAGCAAGTTTATAATTGATTTTTAAATCTTTAAAAATTAAGAAAAGGTAAAGTCTTATAGGCTTTACCTTTTTTATTTCTCAATTTGATAAATATCTCTAAATTATATAAATGTATTATATATTGAAAAACAATGATATATCCGATTTAAACGAATAATTGCCAAAAAAATTAGGATTACTACTTTATTTTAACATTAAATTAACAAATCGCTGTAAGTAACATTATAAGTAAAACACAGGAGATTTAAGAATTAAAAATCAATGGATTAGAATAATTCTAAATAAGAAGGTGTTTATACCCTTAAATTTGCAAAGTAAATCAGAAAAATCTAAAGGATGACGAAAAGCATTACAGCGTTTATAGCAATGTTAATGATTTTTCCAATAGCAAATGCTGATGGTAAAATTTTTAAGGAATCGGGTATTAATGAGGCAATTATTGTACCAGCTTCTGAGAAAAGATTTAGTAATGATGTTGATAATGATACCATCAAACAAGATACATTATCAATTGAAGATGAAAAGTTGGTTGGAGAACTTATCGAGAGTAGTGCTCGAAAAATCTCGACAGGAGTTGTTTCTTGGTATGGAGACAAATTCCACGGACGCAAGACAGCTAGTGGTGAAAAGTATGACAAACACGAACTTACAGCTGCCCATAAGTCTTTACCATTTGGTACGAAAGTAAAAGTTACGAATATCAGAAATGGTAAATCTGTGGTTGTAGAAATCAACGACAGAGGTCCATACGCTAAATCTAGAGTTTTAGACTTAAGTCAAGCTGCATTCAGCGAAATCGGTCACACCAATACAGGAGTGATGAAAGTTGAATATGAAATTATCAAAAGCGAAGACTAAAAAAAGGCTAAGATGTTCAGAAAAAATAAAAAGGTTTGAGAAATATTTCTCAAACCTTTTTTATTATGTTCATATGTAAAAAAATGCTACTGAAGATTTTAACTTAAATATATATAAAATATACTTTTTTATACTTCTAATTTTAATAGCTTTACATCTTAATTTACTTTACGATTGGATCAGGACATATCAACTTTTATACGAGATAAAAAATTAGAAGAAGCTTTTAAATTAATTGTGAAAGAATATCACCAGAAGGTTTATTGGCAGATACGTCGCATGGTTTTGATTCATGAAGATGCGGACGATGTGTCGCAGAATGTATTTATAAAGGTTTATCAAAACTTGGATTCTTTTAAAAATGAGTCAAAATTTTCGACATGGATTTTTAGAATTGCGTATAATGAAACCATAAATTTTATTCATAAAAATGCAAAAGAAAGAAATGTTTCGTACGATGATTATTCGATGAATGTCGCCAATAATTTGTCTTCTGATGTATATTTTACAGGTGATGAAATTCAACAAAAGTTACAAAAAGCAATTGCAAGTTTACCAGAAAAACAACGTACAGTTTTTTTGATGAAATATTACGAAGAATTGAAGTATGAACAAATTTCTGAAATCTTAGGAACATCGGTAGGAGCACTCAAAGCATCCTATTACCATGCAGTGACAAAGATTAAAGAATTTTTAGAACTTGAAGATTAAACCTTTTTTTAATTTTATTGTCTAAGTGGTGATATGAAGAATGATTTAAAAAATAATTTTAAAGTTCCTGATCATTATTTCGATGATTTGCAGAATGAACTATATCTGAATTCTTTCAAACAAAAAGAAAATTTAACTGTACCGAATCAATATTTTAATGATTTGGAAGAGAATATAATTGCTAAAACAATCAATAAAAAAGAAACAAAAGTTATCCATTTTACTAAGTGGTGGGCAGTTGCTTGTTTAATTTTTATTGCTTTAATTGCTCTTCCTTTTATGATTAATTCTTCTCAAAAATCACAAGAAGTTGTTGATACAAAAACGGAGATTCAGGTTTATGAAAAAATTTATGATTCGTATATAGTAAGTGATCAAAATAAAAAATCGTCCAATGAAACATTAGACGATTCTGATTTTGTTTTGTATAATTATTAAGAAATTTTTAAATAATTTCTGCGCTCAAACCTCGGTTCAATAACTCTGTGCATCGAGGTTTTAAATCTTCTAATTCACCAGTCAATACTTCGCATTTACCTTTGTAATGAATTAAAATCGAACATTGTTCTGCTTGTTCTGGTGTATGTTCACAAACATCAATTAACGATTCGATTACCCAATCAAATGTATTCACATCATCATTGTAAACGATAATTTGATACTTGTGCGATTCTTGCTCCAATACATCAACAGCCGAATCTTTTTCCGTTTCCCATAGAGGTTGCGTTGCGTATTTTATCATATCATTTTATTTTTTGAAATGCAGTGCAATCCACTCATTTCGTTGTTTTTTAGACACAAATTTTAAACCATTTTCGGTACAGAAAGCCAAGATGTCATCAAAATCTTGTTCCATTAAACCACTTAAGAATAAATCACCATTTTCGTTCAATACATTAATATAAGAAGGAATTTGGCTGATTAAAATATTTTTGTTGATATTGGCTAAAATAACGTCAAATTGTTTGCTTCCCAAC
This sequence comes from uncultured Empedobacter sp., assembly GCF_937930195.1. Lineage (NCBI taxonomy): Bacteria > Pseudomonadati > Bacteroidota > Flavobacteriia > Flavobacteriales > Weeksellaceae > Empedobacter > uncultured Empedobacter sp. Next base: position 26,307 of record NZ_CALGVK010000064.1, on the reverse strand, counting down.
AATGAATTATCTCCCATTTTGGCATCCAAACTTACACCATTTCGTTTTCCATTTTCGATAGAGTTTTCAACAGCCCATTCATCAATATCAATGCATTCTGCATAGTTTGCACCACGCTTCATTCCTAAAATTGCAAGAATAGAAGTTCCACAGCCCATGTCCAAAATATCTTTTCCTGTAAATTCAGTTTCCAAGATATATTCTACCATCAAATGTGTTGTAGAATGGTGCCCTGTTCCAAACGACATTTTTGGTTGAATGATAATTTCGTACGGAATATTTTCTACTGTTTCGTGGAATTCGGCACGAATTAAACATTGATCATTTACTAAAATTGGTGTGAAATTTTCTTCCCACGTTGCATTCCAATTTTGTTGTTCGATTTCTTGACGCGTATAGGAAAAATCAATGTTCTCTATAGAATCGATTACTTCTTTTACATCATCAATATTTTCTTCTGTTTTTGGCATGTAAGCATCAAAACCTTCCTCGTTTTCAACAAAACTTTCAAAAGGTAATTCAGAAATCATTGCAATAATAATTTCATTAAAAGGCTCTACTACCGCAACTTTAAATTTATATTCGATATAATTTGTCATAAAAAATATGGAAAACATCAAATTATTTTCCGATGCAAATTTACGATTTTTAAAATTAACTTGTCAATGAGATTATTTCGTAATTGAAAAGTTCTTTAGACCAACCATAATTTCCCGTTTTCCAGGAGGTCCTGGACGTTTTTGCACGATATAACCCAAATCTTTTAACCCTCTTTTAATACTCCCTTTTGCAGCATAAGTAGTGAAAATAGCAGAGTTTTTAGTGACAGAATCTACGATTTCTAATAATTCTTTTTCCCATAATTCGGGTTGAACACGCGAACCAAAAGCATCGAAATAAACTAAATCGACGTTTTTTTCTTGAATATTTTTGAGATTGAAAAAATCTTCTTCCACTTTTTTGAATTCAAAATAAGGTGAAATCTTGTGCCATTTTTCCCAATTAGAATCAAATAATAGCTGATAATATTCTAAAAACTCTGTTTTACGATCTTCTAATTCAGGATAAAGTTTAAACACATTTTCAAAATAATTAACCAACTCAAATTCCTCCTTAGAAACCGGAAACTTTTCGATTCCAACATATTGCACAGAAATTTTATTTTTCTCTGCTTCTATTAAAGTGATAAACGAATTTAATCCCGTTCCTAATCCAATTTCTAAAATTTTAATAAAATCTTTTGTTTCTTTAAAATGATGTAATCCATTTTGAATAAATACATGAAAAGCCTCTTGTACAGCGCCATGTTTGGAATGATAAGATTCATCCCAATCTTCAATATAGATGGTTTTTGAACCGTCTTCAGTTTCTTGAATAATTCTTTTCATCGTCGAAAGTTATGATATTTATTATGAAAAAGTGCAAATAAAATGTACCTTTGATAAGCACAAACAAAATATATCGTAAAATGATTATAGAAAAAATTGCTGAATCTAAATTCAATGATTCAGTTTTCGACTCTACTGTTTTTGGTAAAGAGTTTACAGACCATATGTTAATCGCGCACTACAAAGATGGTAAGTGGGATGAGCCTAAAATTGTACCTTATGGTCCAATTTCGATGACTCCAGCAGCGATGTCTTTCCATTATGGACAAACAATTTTTGAAGGAATGAAAGCTTACAAGAATGATGAAGAAGAAGTGTTTATCTTCCGTCCTGAGAAAAATTTTGAGCGTTTTAATCTTTCTGCTGCTCGTCTTAATATGCCTCAAATTCCAAAAGAAATTTTTATTGATGGTTTAAAAACTATTATTGATTTAGATCGTCAATGGGTACCAAAAGATTACGGAACGTCTTTATACATTCGTCCTGTAATGTTTGCGACAGAAGAAGCGGTTTCTGCAAGAGCATCTAATGAATTCATCTTTGCTATTTTATTGGCTTATGCTCCTAATTATTACGACAAACCTTTATCAGTTAAAATTGCTGATTACTACAGCCGTTCTGCCCAAGGAGGTGTTGGTTTTGCAAAATGTGGTGGAAATTATGCGGGATCTTTCTTCCCAACTTCAGAAGCACAAAAAGATGGATATGATCAGGTAATTTGGACAGATTCTATCGAGCATAAATACATCGAAGAAGCAGGAACAATGAATGTAATGGTACGTATCGGAAACAAAATTTTAACTGCGCCAACTTCAGAGCGTATTTTGAATGGTGTAACGCGTGATTCAGTTTTGACGTTAGCTAAAGATAATGGATATGAAGTTGAAGTACGCCCTGTCGAAGTACAAGAGTTATATGATGCATACAAATCCGGAGAATTAAAAGAAGTATTTGGTTGTGGAACTGCTGTTGTTATTACGCAGTATGATGCAGTAGGATTTGGAGAAGAGCGTGCGCAATTACCTACTTTAGCGGAAGAAGATTCTTTTGCTTTACAATTGAAAAAGAAATTAAAAGATATTCAGTACGGATTAGCGAATGATCCTTACGGATGGAGAATTAAAATAGAAAAACAAGCTTAATTTATTTTTAAGTAATTTTTTTTAAAAATTTAAGCTGACAATTTGATTGTCAGCTTTTTTTGGCACGATATTTAATATTATGTTATACAAAGTACTATATTTGTAAAATGAATGGACTACAAAAATTTTTAATCATCTGTTCGGGGAGTAGCTTTGAACTCTTGAAAAAAACACCTACTGATATAAACAAACATATAGGTATCGGGGGTGTCATCTTATTTACGGGGATTTTGGCTGCTTTGTCAGCGGGTTATGCCTTAAATACAGTTTTTGATAATATATATGCAGCAACTGGATTTGGATTATTGTGGGGATTGATGATTTTTAATCTTGACCGTTATATTGTAACCTCGATGAAGAAATCAGGGAGCCTTTTCCGTCAGTTTTTTATTGCTTTACCACGTATTTTGGTTGCCATTTTGTTAGGTATTGTCATTTCGAAACCGTTAGAATTAAAAATCTTCGAGAAAGAAATTAACAAGCAATTAAATGTTATTGTCAATCGAAATAAAGCTGAATTACAAAAAGGAATTGATGCACGTTATGCAGAATTAGGAACTCCTTTTTTGAATGAAAGAAAAGAAATTTACGCTCAAATTGATCAATTAAGAGCTGAATATAATACAGCTTCTACAGAATTGGAAAAAGAAGTTGTAGGAACACAAACAGAAACAACAACAGGTCGTGAAGGTTATGGGCCAAATGCCAAACGAAAGGCAGAATTGAAAAAACAAAAAGCTGCCGAAATCGAAACCTATATTCAACAATCTTCGCCTCGTTTAGCAGAGATTAACAAAGAATTAGATCGATTGAATGTTGCAAAAGAGAAAGAAATTGATGCGGCTAAACCAACGGAAGAAAATTACAACGGATTTGCAGCTCGTATGCAGGCTTTAGATGAATTATCTACAACAAACGCTATTTTAGGAACTGCCGCTATTTTTATAGCTCTTGTTTTTATTTCATTAGAAACAGCTCCTGTTTTAGTGAAATTAATCGCACCAAAAGGTCCATATGACTTTTTATTAGAAAAACACGAATACAGTTTTAAGATTTTTAGTCAAGAATCCATTCAGATTATGGATATCAAATCTGAAAAACGATTAAAACACGAATTAGAAAAAGTATAAAATCAAAAAAAGTAACTTCCATTTGAAGTTACTTTTTTAATTTTGCATGATATATGGAAAGTTATAAAATAGAAATTTACGGAGAAGACGAAAACCAAATTCAACGAATGGAAGAGGTAATCGCTCCTATAAAAGATATACAAGATTATTTTTGGAAATTACTTTGGATTGATGGCGAAAGTGAGACGGATGAATATTCTGTTTTCGAATTGCAAGAAGTGATCGATCAACAAGAAGGGATTTTTGTAGAATATGACCAATTAGAAAGTTTGTGTTACAAAATGGAACATGTAACGGAAGCCTTGATTATTGGTGATCGAAAAGAAAATAATTTACATGTAAATATTGAGGACGAAAATTTATACGACAACGAAGTTGTATTTGAATTTGTGAAAGATTCGCATTGGCAAATTTTGACTTCTGATATCAATGTGGTTGATACGTACAAGGTTTTCTTTCCGAATAGTAAAGTTATAGATTAAAAATAAAAGCCACTTTAAAAAGTGGCTTTGTTATTTATTATTGATTTAATTTTTGAAATATTTGTAAGGTTTCTTTTGCTTCTTTCACATCATGCACACGCAAAATTTTTGCACCTTTTTGTAAAGCAACCATATTCAAAATAGAAGTTCCGTTGAGCGCTTCTTGAGGAGTTGAGTTGAACAAATTATAAATCATCGATTTTCTTGAAATACCAACTAATAAAGGAAATTCGCCGAATCCCAACGTTTCTATTTTACTGAATAATTCGTAATTATGATTCAATGTTTTGGCAAATCCAAACCCAGGATCCAAAATAATATCATTCACTTTTGCAGCTTTTAATTGCGCGATTTTCTGTGAAAAATATTCGTTAACTTCAAGTGTGATGTCGTTGTATTCTGGATTTTTTTGCATTGTTTGTGGCGTTCCTTTCATGTGCATCAAAATGTATGGTACATTTAATTCCTTGATGGCATCAAACATATTTTCGTCCAATTCCCATCCCGAAACATCATTGATAATTGAAGCGCCAGCTTTTACAGCTACGCGCGCCACATTTCCACGAAATGTATCAATCGAAACAATGAGTTCAGGATATTCTTCAATAATTTTTTCGATAATAGGTGCAGTTCTATCTATTTCCTCTTGCTCCGAAATATTTTCAGCTCCAGGTTTTGTCGAATATCCACCAATGTCTATTATATCGGCACCTTCGGACAAATGTTTCTCAACTTTTTCTAAAATTAAATCGATCGAATGATGACGCCCTCCATCATAAAAAGAATTTGGCGTTGTATTCAAAATTCCCATAATTTTTGGCTCGTTGAAATCAATCAAACGACCATTACAATTAATTGTCATATCTTAGAAGTTCTTTAAGCAATTTCAATTATTTTTGAAATCGAAACGAAATTATGAAAAATACCTCAATTCAATTTAAAGAAATCATCTCAGTTTGTCGAGATTTATATACGAAGAAATTACAAGATTATGGTCCAGCTTGGCGTGTGCTGCGTTTGCCGTCGTTAACAGATCAAATTTTTATCAAAATAAATCGTATCCGTACGCTACAAGAAGCAACAGAACGTTTGGTAGATGAAGACGAAGAAGGTGAGTTTATTGCAATCGTCAATTATTCGATTATGGCATTGATTCAGTTAGAGCTTGGATTTGCAGATCAACCTGATTTAACAGATGAACAAGCAATTGATTTGTACGATAAATATGCGATTATTGCGCACGATTTGATGATGAAAAAAAATCATGATTATGGTGAAGCTTGGCGAGATATGCGTGTAAGTTCGATAACGGATTTAATTTATCAGAAAGTCCTACGCACAAAAAGTATCGAAGATAATAAAGGAAAAACGATTGTTTCAGAAGGTTTAGATGCAAATTATTTGGATATGATTAATTATTCGATTTTCGCAATGATTTTAATTAACGAAAATAAAACGTCATGAAATATCTTGTTCAATTTGCACGAATTATAGTTGGTGTCATTTTTATTATTTCTGGATTTGTAAAAAATGTAGATCCAATCGGATTAAGTTTCAAATTAGAAGAATATTTTTCGCCTACCGTTCTTAATATTCCTTTTTTAGAAAGTTTGAGTTTGCCTTTGGCAACATTTTTCTCAATTTTTGAAATTGTTTTAGGTGTATTGTTATTGCTTGGTGTTTGGAAAAGATTTACAACGATTTCTTTATTATTGACGATAATTTTCTTTACATTTTTAACATTTTATTCGGCTTATTTCAATAAAGTAACCGATTGTGGATGTTTTGGTGATGCTTTAAAATTAGAACCTTGGACATCGTTTTATAAAGACGTTGTGTTATTGGTATTGATTATTATTTTGGTTGTCGGACAACAATATATCAAGCCGTTATTTGTTGAAAAAGCGAATTATGCAATCAATTTTATGACGATTTTAGCTTCTGCAATTATCGCTTATATTGGAATTAATCATTTGCCAATAATTGATTTTAGACCTTATGCAGTTGGAAAAGACTTGATTGAAGGAATGAAATCTCCACAAGAATTGGGATTGAAACCAACAACGTACAAAACGATTTACACGATGAAAAACAGTGTTGATGGTAAAGTAGTCGAAATTGATGATGCGCAATATATTGCTGATGACAAATGGTACAAACACGGAACGCCTTGGATAATTGAAGCGGATAAAACACGAACTATTGTCGAGAAAAAAGGATACGAACCTCCAATTCACGATTTTAGTTTTGATTGTAATGGCATTGATAAAACTTCTGAGATTCTAAATGCACCGAAAGTGATTGTTTTTGTTGTTCCTTTTGTTGAAAAGGTAAATGAGAAGCAAATTGAAAAATTGAATATTTTAGGAAAAGAAGCTTCTAAATATAAAGGATATAGAGTTGTTACGGTTTCAAATAATCCGATTAAAGGTTTGGAACTTGAAAATTGTTTTATGGATCAAACAACAATGAAAACAATTATTCGCTCTAATCCAGGTGTAATGATTTTAGAAAAAGGAACGGTGAAAGCGAAATATCATGACAATGATTTTCCTTCGCTTAATCAATTAGAAGATTTATTTTAACAAGTGATTAATTATATTTTAAATAAAATTTTCTACGGATTTTTGACACTTTTCGGAGTTGTTACCGTTGTTTTTTTAATGTTTTCAGTACTTCCTGGGGATCCTGCTCGTATGATGCTTGATCAAAAAGAAGATCCAGAGCAATTGGCTCAAATTCGTAAGAATTTAGGTTTAGATCAACCTTTATGGAAACAATATGCGTTTTATTTGAATGATCTTTCGCCGGTTTCGTTTCACAATATTGATGAAACGAATACAACCTACACATCGTTAAGTTCAGATAAATACAAGTACACCAAATTAGTTGATTTTGGAACAAATGAAATGGTGTTGAAAGCGCCCTATTTGCGAGAATCTTTCCAAAAACAAGGAAAGAATGTCAGTACAATTATTGGAGAAACGCTGCCTAATACAATGGTTTTGGCTATTGCTGCTATTATTATTGCAACTATAATTGGTGTTGCGTTGGGAATTGTTTCTGCTTTAATGAAAGATACGTGGCTTGATCGCATGTTATTGGTCATTACAAGTTTTGGTATGAGTATTCCTTCGTTCTTTTCGGCGATTATAATTGCATACATTTTTGCATTTTTGATGCACGATATTACGGGTCTTAATATGATTGGTAGTTTATATGAGGTAGATGATTTGGGAGAAGGGAAACATTTGATGTTGAAAAATTTAATTCTTCCTGCCATTACATTAGGATCGCGACCATTAGCAGTTTTTACACAATTAACACGAAATTCGTTGTTAGAAGTTCTGAATCAAGATTATATTCGAACAGCTTTTGCAAAAGGTTTGTCCCGTAAAACAGTGATTACAAAACATGCTTTACGCAATGCATTAAATCCAGTGATTACAGCTATTTCTGGTTGGTTTGCATCGATGTTGGCAGGTTCGGTTTTCGTAGAATTTGTTTTTGGATGGAATGGATTAGGAAAGGAAATTGTAAATGCTTTGAATACATTAGACTTACCAATTGTTATGGGAGCTGTTTTAGTGATTGCAGTCATGTTCATTGTGATTAATATTTTGGTTGATATTCTTTATGGAATTCTTGATCCACGCGTTCGCATAAAATAAATCAGGTAGAATATCACGAGAAATAATTATCTTGCAGTAAATATTAAAACCAATATAAAATACACTTTTTTATGCGTGATAGAATAGTAGCAGGAAACTGGAAAATGAACTTAAACTATGAAGAAGCAATTCATTTAGCAACAAATCTGAATGCTTGGGTGGCAGACAATCAGCCAATAGCTCAAGTGATTATTGCGCCTTCTTCTATTTATTTACAAACTTTATTAGAAGCTATAGACGAACAATATGTTAAGGTTTCTTCTCAAGATATTTCAGCTCACGATAAAGGAGCTTATACAGGTGATATTTCAGCAGAACAATTGGATAGTATTGGGTTAGACTTTGCTATTATTGGACATTCTGAACGTAGAGAATATCAAGGAGAAACAGATGAGGTTATTGCTGCAAAATTGAAACAAGCATTCAACTATCAAATTAATCCAATCCTTTGTGTTGGCGAAAAGTTAGAAGAACGCGAAGCGGATAAACATTTTGATGTAGTAAAATCACAAATCATGAATGCTTTAACTTCACAAAACCATGATGATCTTTCTCGTTTGATTATTGCATACGAACCAGTATGGGCAATTGGAACAGGTAAAACAGCTACACCAGAGCAGGCACAAGAAATTCATGCATTTATTCGAAAAGTGTTGAATGATGAGTTCGGAGTAGAAGTGGCAAATGATACAAGTATTTTATACGGAGGAAGTGTGAATGCACAGAATGCAAACGAAATTTTTGCTCAACCAGATATTGATGGTGGTCTCGTAGGAGGTGCTTCACTAAAATTTGACGACTTTGTGCAGATAATAGCTGCATGTAAATAATATAAAGAAACTCAATCGCAAGATTGAGTTTTTTGTTTTCCTTCAATTCCTTTATTTATGTAGGGTTCAAATTTACGTTAAACCTATCTTTAAGAAAAATATAACATTTCTTAGGATTAATTAAGATTTTTCGGAACAATCTCTGCAAAATTGTAACACGTACTAACTATTAAAAAAAAGTATCATTTTTAAGCAAAACACATTTATTATGAAAAAATTGACGCAAATATTAGGAGTTGTAGCAATAGGGTTAGTTTCTTTCTCTTTCACAACGAAAAATGAAGTTCCAGTCTCAACTTCATATACAATTAACCAAGATGCACCAAAGGTTGTTATTTTGGATATTGTAGATAATATCGCAGCAGAATCTGGAGCAAATATTGCCACAGAACTTAAGTCTAAAATAGAAACTTTAAATAAAGAAAATGTAAATGTTCTTCTTTGGAAAGATTTAACGAAAGGACTGCAAGAAGAAGAGAAAAGAGCAATTATTGATAGTTTAAAACCTGAATTGATCATGACATTAAGTTTTGATAAATCTGATGATAATACAAACAAGGTTGCAGCTGTAGTGTCTAAACAGAATGTTGCTTTTGAAGATACATTCAAAGTAGCAAAAGAATTGGCAGAAAACTTAAATTCAACAACAGTTAAAAATGATGGTGTATATCAAAATGATTCAAATTATATACAAGATAATTTAGCGCCTTCAATCTTTTTAAGTTTAAAAGTGAAAAACGAACCAACTTCAAATACAGAAATTATCGACAAAATTTCTAATTTTATTGAAACTGCTGAAGTAAATCAACCTACTGTAGTAGTGGATGAAGTGGCTGAAGTTGATACAGCAATTCAATAAATAAAGCTGTAAGATAAAAACATAAAAATCCGTTTTTTCGTATCATTCATTTTTAGGAATGAATAAAAAGTAACATTTTGTAAGGAAATGTTACTTTTTTTTGTTTTTAGTTGTAGAACACTTAAGTTTGTTCAAACACTTACAATACAATGTCAAAACAAGGTTATATCGCGCGTTACTTTAATATTGTTCGTAAACTTTCGCAACAAAAATACTGTTCTTACGAAGATTTAGAACGTTTTTTGGAACGAGAATTTGAAATGTTACAACTACAAGATGATACATTAGAATTTAACTTTTCTAAACGAACATTGCAACGTGATATTCGAGAAATTCGTAATATCTTGGGAATTGACATTATGTATAGTCGAAGTCAGCGTGGATATTATATTTTTCAAGATGATTATAGTTCTGATCTATTTCTGAAAACATTAGAAGAAATCAACAGTTTTTCTGCCTTGAAATTGACCAATTCGCTCGAATCTATCGTGTATTTGGAAAAAAGAAAACCCAAACGTGCTGAATTTTTGCCTGATATTGTACAAGCTATTCAACAAAAAAAGAAAATTGAATTTCATTATCAAAAATTTGGTGAAGAAAAAGAAACGATTCGAAAAGTTTCACCAATTGCCATTAGAGAGCACAATAATCGTTGGTATTTGATTGCAGATGATAAGGGAATTGTGAAAAATTTTGGTTTGGAACGAATGAATAAAGTTTCAATTTTAAATGATAAAATAGACAATAATATTGAATTTAATTACATAGATAAGTATAAATATTCATTCGGAATAATTGTTCCAAGTTCTGAAAAACCAGAAAAAATTGTGCTTTCTGTAACAAAAAAACAAGCAGCTTATTTAGAATCTTTGCCTTTGCACGAATCGCAACAAATTTTAGAAACTAAAAATGATGAGGTTTTAATTGGTTTAGAATTATTTTTAACCGAAGATTTTATCAGCGAAATTCTTTCGATGAGCCGTTCTGTAACCATTATCGAACCTAAAAAACTGAAAGAAAAAGTAAAAACAATTTTGAAGGAAACATTGGAGAAATATAAATAGAATGAATTTCTAATAGTTGTCTTTCGAAATTTGTTTATTTTACATCTGTTCAAACTCTAAATCGAAATACATTCCCAAAATAGCTTTCCCAGCAATTTTTTCTCCATTTTCAGGATTGATTAATCCCGTCATTTTTCCCGTTTTCTGCTTCGTAACTAAATCTAAAATTTGTTTGTTAGTTAATTTTTTACCCATAAACTCGAACGGAACTTTGAAACCACATTCTCTGAAATTAGAACAACCATAAGCGGCTTTTCCTTTTACTAATTTATGTGTTTTACATTTCGGACAAGTAGCATCTTCCAGATTAATTTCTTCTTTTGGTTTACGCTCTTTTTTGGGTTTATCTTCTATTTGAGCAGAATTTTGGTGCGACGAAATTGGTCTGAAATAACTGTTTTTTACCTCAAATGTTAATTTTGAAACCATTTCAATTAATTCTTGTTTGAATTGTTCCAATTCATATTCACCTTTTTCAATTAAACGAAGTTTTCGTTCCCAAACTCCTGTCAATTCTGGAGATTTTAATAATTCATCTTGAATCGTATCTATCAAATCAATTCCCGTTTGTGTTGCCACAATGTTTCGTTTTTTCTTTTCGATATATTTTCTTCGGAACAATGTTTCGATAATATTAGCACGCGTAGATGGACGGCCAATGCCGTTTTCTTTCATCAGTTCTCGCATTTCTTCATCGTCCACTTGACGACCTGCAGTTTCCATTCCACGCAATAAAGTTGCTTCTGTATAATTTTTTGGAGGAGTTGTTTTTCCTTTGTGGATATAAGGTTCGTGAGGTCCTTTTTCACCAATTTCGAAAATTGGCATTATTTTTTCTTCGTCTTTTTCGTCCTCCTTTTTATCTTTTACATATACTTCGCGCCATCCCATTTCGAGAATTTGCTTTCCAGTTGCTTTAAAATTAATTGCAGAAAGTTGACCATCTTTACCAATATTTTCTACTTTTCCTTCTACCGTTGTGTTGGCAACTTTACATTCAGGATAAAAAACTGCGATAAAACGTCGAGCAACCAAATCATAAATACGCTTTTCTTCGTTTGATAAACCTTGAGGAAAGATTTCTGTCGGAATAATAGCGTGGTGATCGGTTACTTTTGTGTTATCAAAAACAGTTTTTGACATCGGAATTGGTTGCGTCATTAATGGTGCAACTAAATTTTGATAGGCTGTAAGTTTAGTTAGAATTCCTGGAACTTTTGGATAAATATCTTCGGATAAATACGTTGTATCAACACGAGGATATGTAACAAACTTTTTCTCGTAAAGACTTTGGATATATTTCAATGTATTTTCTGCAGAGAATGCATATTTCTTATTGGCTTCTACTTGTAAAGCAGTCAAATCAAATAATCGTGGATTTTTTTCGCGACCTTCTTTTATTTCAAAATCAATAATTTCAAACTCTTTGTCTTTAATAAAATCTAAACCTTGTTTGGCTTTTTCTTCAGATTTTAAACGAGGAATTGTTGCATTAAACTCAACTTCTTTAAATACTGTTTTCAGTTCCCAATATTCTTCTATAACAAAAGCGTTGATTTCTTTTTGTCGTTGCACAATCATAGCAAGAGTTGGCGTTTGCACACGTCCAATAGATAGAACAGTTTTGGGTGGAGCAAATTTTTTGGTGAATAAACGAGTTGCATTCATTCCTAAAAGCCAATCACCAATTGCACGCGCTTGTCCAGCAGAAAATAAATTGAAATATTTTTCTCCATCTTTCAAATTCTCGAAACCTTCTTTTATAGCTTCTTCTGTCAAAGATGAAATCCAAAGGCGCTTCATTGGAGCTTTCGCTTTGGCTTTCAATAAAACCCATCGTTGTATCAATTCTCCTTCTTGACCAGCATCACCACAGTTTATAATCTCTTCAACTTGACTAGCTGTTACAAGTCTTTTGATAATATTAAATTGTTTCGAAACTCCTTTGTCAGCGATTAATTTTATTCCAAAACTTGACGGAATCATAGGTAAATAATTCAGATCCCAACTTTTCCATTCGGGAGTATAATCTTGCGGTTCCTTTAATGTACATAGGTGACCAAAAGTCCAAGTAACTTGAAATCCGTTTCCTTCATAGTATCCATCATGCTTCTGATTAGCACCAATTACTTTGGCGATATCTTTAGCAACACTTGGTTTTTCGGCAATACAAACTTTCATAGCAATTATAATATTGAAGTGCAAAAGTCAAAATAATAATTTAATTCTTAAAAAAAAATATAAATATGTATAAATATTGAATAAATTTGCGATAGGTTAATTTTTGTGAAGATTGAATATTTTTCAAAATTTATAAAGTTGTGAGGTTTTATTAGAACTGATGAGATAAAAAATAAATTATCATTTCGGTGAAAAATACTATTGATTTCAAATAAATTCGAAATTTAACGTCATAACAACATAAAAAATTTAGAAGATTTAAAAAATTTTCACTTAATTTACACCCACATTAATAAAAATCATAATATTTAAAAGAATTAGTAAATGGAAAAGAATGTAACAGTACCAGCTAAAACTAAAAAGGGAGGTCTTAACCCTGTGATTACTATGATCATTTTAATTGCTATCGCAATGGGGATCTTTTATGGTGTTTTTGGTCAACCAGGTAACTTTGAAGGAGGAGATACAGAAAGAGGAAATCCTTTAAACTTTTTAGGAATTATTTTTAAAGGAGGGGTAATTATTCCATTCTTAATCTCGTTTTTCTTTATGGTATTGGTATTCTCTATCGACCGTGTTATCGCTTTAAACAAAGCAAAAGGAACAGGATCTGCTGAGAAATTTGTAAACGACATTCGTGCTTTATTAAACAAAAATGAAATTAACAAAGCAATCGAATTATGTGACAAACAAAAAGGTGCCGTAGGAAACGTAGTGAAAGAAGGTTTGACAACTTACAAAGCGTTAGAAAACGACACAACTTTAAACAAAGAGCAAAAATTAGCTCAATTAGGTAAAACGTTAGAAGAAGCGACTACATTAGAAATGCCAACGTTAGAGAAAAACATGACAATTATTTCTACAATTGCTTCTGTTGGTACGTTAATTGCCTTAATGGGTACTGTAATCGGGATGATTAAAGCATTCTTCGCATTAGGTGAAGGAGGAGGATCTCCAGATGCTGCACAATTATCAGTAGGTATTGCTGAGGCCTTAATTAATACAGGTATGGGGATTGGTGCTTCTGCATTCGCTATTATTATGTATGCTTTCTTAACTTCTAAAATTGATGATTTAACATTCAAAATTGACGAAGTAGGAATGAGTATTCAACAATCTTTCTCTGCTCACAATTAATATTCATTGACGAAGCCTTAGAAGGATAGTATAAGGAAAAATCAAACAACAAACAATTTAGAATATTAATTAATAATACAGAGAAAATGGCAAGAGTAAAACCAAAAAGAAGAGGTCCTTCGATGGACTTAACAGCTATGTCTGACATGGCTTGGCTTTTGTTAACTTTCTTTATTTTGACATCTAACTTTAGAGAACCTGAAGTTGTTCCTGTCGTAACACCGACATCTGTTTCGAACCAAAAAATGGCTACAGAAAACATGATGATCATTAAAATTGATGATAAAGGAAAATTCTTATTCGGATTAGAAGAAAAAGATCGTATTCCTACATTAGAAAGAATGGGTGATAAGTACGGAGTGAAGTTTACAGATGCTGAAAAGAATGCATTCAAAAGCATAGTAGAGTTTGGTGTACCAATGAATGAAATGAGAAATTATTTGAATCAGCCTGCTGATAAACAACAATCATATCATCCAGGTATTCCATTAGATACGATACCGAATAAAAATCAAGAATTGATTGATTGGGTATTTGAAGCAAAAGAAGTGAACCCTGATATTTTCTTAGCAATTAAAGGTGATCAAAAATCTGAATACAAACAATTCAAAACTTTGATCCAACAATTACAAGAAAAGAATATGAATAAGTTCCAGTTAATTACATCTCAAGAATAATTAAAAGAAATTTAACCCAATGGCGCAAATACAAACAGATAATGGCGGCAACGGAAAAAAAGTCCGTTCCAAAAAGAATTCGACTGCGGTCGATATGGCTCCGTTAGTAGATTTAGGTTTCTTATTAATTACTTTCTTTATGTTTGCAGCGACTTCGATCAAACCAAACGTAATGAACTTGAATATGCCTCCAAAAATTGAAGATAAAACTAAGAAAGATGTTCAAGATGATATCAATATTAAAAATTCGATTACTATTTTAGTAGCGAAGGATAATAAATTATTTTGGTATCAACAAGAGGCTGGGAAATTAAATGCTGGTAACTTAAATGAAACTGATTACTCTGCAGAAGGAATTCGTAATGTAATTACAACTGCTGCATCAAGAGCAAGTGATAAAGAGAAGTTTACTGTAATTATCAAACCAATGGATGATGCATCTTATGATAATTTAGTAACAGTGTTAGACGAAATGGAGATTACGAAATCTACACGATACGGTATCGTTCAGATTACACCTGAAGAACAAAAGGTGTACGATGAAAAAGTAGGTAAATAATTAGTTTATTTGTTAAATTTAAAAGAATTAAAATGTCAGAAAATAACAACAAACTAAAATCCTTAGACGAGATTGTATTTGAAGGTAGAAACAAAGCATATGGTGCCTATGACATGAGAATGTCTGAAAAAAGCACTCTATTAAAAGCTTTCATTCGTGGATTTATAGTAATTGTAATCATTTCTTTTGCTGTAATTGCTTCTGCAACTGGAATGTTCAAAAGCAAACAAACAGAAGAAGTAGTCGTAGACGTTCAGCTTGAGGATTTAAATATACCTGAACCTCCAAAAGAGGAAGAAGTGGTAGAACCAGAACCAGAGCCAGAACCAGAACAACAAGAAAATCATTATCAAGAGGAGACGGCACAAGAGAAATTCGTAATGCCAGAACCAAAAGAACAACCTAAAAAAGAGGAAACGATTCCTCCTAAAGAAGAGTTGGTAGGTAAAGATTTATCTTTTGAAAAACGTGAAGGAAAAGAATCTTCTGGTCAAACTGGAGGAGGTCCTGTGAATCTAAATAAAGAAGCACCGAAGAATACAATTCAAGCGCCAAAAACAGAGGATAAAGGTGATAAACCAGCTCCTCCTGCAACAGTATCAGCTCGTACAGCTGCTGTTATGGCTATTTATCCAGGTTGTGAGAAAGATGCTGCAAAAGGTAAACAAGCTGCTACAGACTGTTTATCTAAAAAGCTATCGGCTGATTTACAAGATGAGTTACAAGATTTTGCTAATGATCAAGCAGGACAAGGTACAGGTGTAGTTTCGGCTAAACTGAACTTCCAAATTGATACAGAAGGTAGAATTGTTGGAATCTCTCCAATGGGTGATGCAAAGTTAGGGCCTGAAGCTAAAAAAGCTTTAGAACGTATTACACAGCGTCAACAAAGAAGAGGAAAAACGATCAAACCAGCGCAAACTGAAGATGGTCGTGCTGCGAAGTTGAACTTCAACATCCCAGTAAAAATGTTAATTGAGTAATACTTAATCGTACATTACATATAAAAAAGAGGCTAAAATCATTTAGCCTCTTTTTTTTGTATTTATATTTTTCTAATCTTATAGCTTTGTTCTTAAACAAAATCTGCGCAGGTTTGACCCAAGACTTGCGCAGGTTTTACTCAAAAGCAGCGCAGGTTTTTTATCGAACCCTATATTTAATAAATCAAAAAGCATCTTCAAGACGATTGAAGATGCTTTTTAACGTGTTATGACGTACTTTTCTTTTCTAAATTAAAAGGAAAAATCTTTTAATAAATTAGTGTATCGTTCAATTCCATGTTCTATTTCTGATAGATAAATGTATTCGTCAGGAGTGTGCGAACGAGCCGAATCTCCAGGTCCCATTTTCACTGTTTCAAAATTCATCATGGCTTGATCCGACATTGTTGGAGAGCCGTAAGTGGTACAACCTAACTCGATGCCTTTTTGCACGATCGGGTGATGTTCAGAAATACGCGAAGAGTTTAATCGTAACGAACGAGCTTTTACTATTGCTTTTGGCAAACAATTGGAAATAATATCAACGACTTCTTGGTTAGAATACAATTCGTTTACTCGGCAATCTACAACCAAACGACATTCATCAGGTACAACATTATGCTGTTTTCCTGCTTCGATTTGTGTAACCGTCATCTTTACAGGTCCCAACATATCAGACACCCTTTCGAATTGATAAGACTTGAACCAATCCATCACCTCAATTGCTTCGTAAATGGCATTCACACCTTCGTTTCGGGCAGCATGTCCAGTTTTTCCTTTTACAATTACGTCCATTACAACCAATCCACGTTCAGCAATTGCCATGTCCATTTGCGTTGGTTCTCCTACAATTCCCAAATCTATTTTTGGTAAATTAGGTAAAATACTTGCAACATTTAGTTGTCCAGAACTTTCTTCTTCGGCTGTTATAGCCACAATTAGGTTATAAGGTAGATCCTCGTTTAGAAAATTGATATAAGTTGCCAATAAGCTTACTGCAGATGCACCTGCATCATTACTCCCTAAACCAACTAATTTATCTCCTTCGATTGTCGCTTTCAAAGGATCATATGTCCAAGATGAACCAAATTTAACGGTGTCGTGATGAGAGTTTAATAAAATTGTTTTTTTGTTTTTGTCAAAATTTGGATGAATACTCCAAACATTATTATCTTGACGATGAGCCGTAGCACCATGATCAGTTAAAAACTTAAAAATAATGTCGGCTGTTTTGTCTTCTTCACTTGAAAAAGATTGAGTTTCGATTAATTGACATAATAAATCGACAGCTTTCTTTTTGAGAATAGCTAATTCTAACATAAAATTGTTTTAATCTCTGAGTTAATGTTGCGCGCATGTACTAAACATACATTTTTTACACCCGCATTGATTACTTTGAATGAATTGTCTAATTTCGGAATCATACCTTCGAAAATTACACCTTCTTCTTTTAATTGCAAATATAAAGTTTCGTTAATAGTTGGTATCAAAGTTGAGTCATCATTTACATCGCGAAGTACACCTATTTTATCGAAACAAAAATTAAGCTCAACTTCGTTTTCTTTCGACATCGCTACTGCAATTGTAGAAGCAATTGTATCTGCATTTGTGTTTAATAATTGTCCATTTCCGTCATGCGTAATAGCACAAACAACAGGCGTAATGTTGTTGTCGATTAACAATTGAAACAATTCTTTATTGATACTATTATCATTCAAATCACCTACAAAACCATAATCAATAGTTTTTACAGGACGTTTAGTTCCTTTAATTGCATTTCCATCTGCACCAGATAAACCTAAAGCATTACAGCCAAATGCTTGCAATTTAGAAACAATGGTTTTGTTCAAGTTTCCTGCATATAAACCTGTCACAACATCCAAGGTAGGTTTGTCTGTAATACGTCGTCCTTCAATCATTTTAGGCTCGATACCTAATTGATTTAACATTTTTGAAGCGCCTTTTCCACCTCCATGTACCAAAATTTTTGGTTCTTTGATTTCCGAAAACGTTTGTAAGAATTGTTCTAATTCTTGCTCATTGTCGATAATTCCGCCTCCTATTTTTATAATTTTCAACATTTTAATAAATATGTAAATTTTGTTTGCTTTTTTTTGGTGTTACAAAAATATAATATTTAACTTTGCATCTCAGTATAATAACTGAATATCTTATTGATTAATGGAAGAAATTACTGAAATTATTCTTCTCAATTATGAGAGAAGCTTTCTGATAGAAAGCAAGCCAATTGGTTCTCATATTTTACTTAAGTGTGATGACAACTGGTCATCTTTTCTCGATTTTTTATCATTAATCAACTTTCCCTTAAATTATGTATGTTAGAATAGCAAATGCAGACGATGCCAAGTACACAGAATTGTTGTGCGAATGGTACGAAGAATCAGCTCGTATGAGAAAAACGGGTATTGCTAAACGAAATCCAGTTTATTTGGAGCGCAAAATGCGCAACGGAAATGCTGTGATCGCTTTTGATGATAATGATCAAATCGCGGGGTTTAGCTACATTGAAACTTACGAAGAAGAAAAATTCGTTGTAAACTCAGGTTTAATTGTACGTACAGATTTAAGGAGTTCAGGAATTGGGCGCGAAATAAAACATGCAGTTTTTGAATTGTCTCGTACAAAATTCCCAAAATCAAAAATCTTTAGTATTACAACTTCTTTAGCTGTAATGCGTATGAACACAAAATTAGGATACAAGCCAGTAACTTTTTCGGAATTAACACAATCGGATGAATTTTGGAATGGATGTAAAAGTTGTAAAAACTATCACATCTTAATGGATAATGATCGCGAGCGCTGTATTTGTACAGGATTGGTTTATGATAACCTTGATGACAAATATGCTCAGCAAGCAAAACAAAATGCGGATAAAAAAGAAGATGAATAAATATACGGACTAAGGTTTTTTTTTGTCTAAAATGAGTATATTTGCATAAAATTTCGAATAAATATTCAAAATGAGTAATAAAAAATACAGATTCCAGATTATAAAAGATTTAATAACAGATCAAGAAATCAGTAATCAAGACGAATTATTAAAAAAATTAATCGATTTAGATATCTCAGTTACTCAAGCAACTTTATCCAGAGATTTGCGCGAATTGAAAGTTTCAAAAGTTCCTAATAGTTCGGGACAATACATTTATCGCCTTACAGAAAGTGTTGCTCCAACAGCAACGGTTACACATAACGAAAAAACAAGTTTGATTTTCTCTAACAATTTAGGGGTTATTAAAACAAAGCCAGGTTATGCAAACAGAATTGCTTTTGAGATAGATAACACACATTTCAATACAATAATTGGAACAATTGCTGGAGACGATACGGTGTTGATCGTATTGAAAGAAGAGAGTAGCCGAGAAGAGGTTACCAATGAATTAAGAAGAATTATTCCCAATATAAACAAATAAACAAACAATGAGCAACAAAGCAGTTTTAGCTTACAGTGGAGGTCTAGATACATCGTACTGTTTGGTTAACTTAACAAAAGATCAAGGAATGGAAGTGCACACCGTAATTGTAAATACTGGTGGGTTTTCTGAAGAAGAGTTAAAAGAAATCGAAACTCGTGCCTACGAATTAGGTTCATCTAAACACGTAACAATTGATATTACAGATAAGTATTACAACGATTGTGTCCGTTTTTTAATTTATGGAAATGTATTAAAAAATAACACATATCCTTTATCTGTGAGCGCAGAACGTATGTTCCAATCAATTGCTATTGCTCAGTATGCAAAAGATGTAGAAGCAGAATACATTGTACATGGCTCTACAGGAGCAGGAAATGATCAAATTCGTTTTGATGTGGCTTTTGCAGTTATTTCACCTCAATCAAAAATTATCACACCTATTCGCGACGAAAAATTATCTCGTCAACAAGAAGTAGAATATTTACAAGCAAATGGTGTAAATTATAGTTGGGAACAAGCAAAATACTCTATTAACAGAGGAATTTGGGGAACATCTGTTGGTGGTGTAGAAACATTAACATCTAACCAAGCATTACCAGAAGAAGCTTATCCAACTCAATTATCAAGAACAGAACCATCTGTAATTGAAATTGAATTCGAAAAAGGGATTCCAACTGCTTTAGATGGAAAAAAATTATCTCCAGTTGCTTTGATCCAACAATTAAACGAAATCGGTGGGGAATATGCTATCGGTAGAGATATCCATGTCGGAGATACAATTTTAGGAATTAAAGGACGTGTAGGTTTCGAAGCTCCAGCTGCTTATCTATTGATCAAAGCTCATCATTTATTAGAAAAACATACCTTAACAAGATGGCAATTGTTGCACAAAGATTCTTTATCTAACTGGTACGGAACTTTATTGCACGAAGCACAATATTTAGATCCTGTAATGCGTGACATCGAAGCATTCTTAGAATCTTCACAAGAAAAAGTTACAGGTAAAGTAAAAGTTCAATTAAATCCTTACCATTTCTCAATGATTGGTATCGAGTCTCCTTATGATATGATGCAATCTAAAGTTGCTGTTTATGGTGAAGAAAACGATGCTTGGGATTCGAGAGATGCAAGAGGTTTCATCAAAATATTCGGTAATCAATTAAAGATTGTTCATAGTTTCGATTAATTGATTCGTTAAAGTGGGTTCATTAAATTGAATCCACTTTATTTCAATATTAAATTACAATAAACACGCGCAAAAAATATCAAATGTCAAACAAAATTAACGTAAGCATTGTAGGAGGTGCTGGATACACTGCAGGCGAATTGCTAAGAATATTAATTCATCATCCGATGGTTACTATTTCGTCTGTGTACAGCACATCAAATGCAGGCAACCCCGTTACCAAAGTGCACGACGATTTGTTTGGAGAAACTGACATCGTATTTTCGGATAAAATAGACGAAAATGCTGATGTCGTTTTTTTATGCCTGGGTCACGGAAAATCAGCAGAGTTTTTAAAGAATAATACCTATTCAGCTCAAACAAAAATTATTGATTTGAGTAATGATTTTCGATTAAATGCGAACCATATTTTCGAAGATAGGACGTTTGTTTACGGTTTACCAGAATTGGACCGCGAAGCAATCAAAACTGCTCAAAACATAGCAAATCCTGGTTGTTTTGCAACAGCTATTCAATTAGCATTATTGCCTTTGGCTGCAAAAAATGAAATCAAAAATGATATTCACATTAATGCGGTAACAGGATCTACAGGAGCTGGGCAAAGTTTGTCGGCTTCGACGCATTTTAGCTGGCGAAATAATAATGTTTCTTTTTACAAAGAGTTTACACATCAACACGAAGGAGAAATTTATCAAACATTGAATCAATTAGAAAAAGATTTCAATAACAAAGTTTATTTCTTACCAATGCGAGGTGATTTTGCGCGCGGAATTTTAGCTGGTGTTTATCTTAAATCTGATTTGTCAGAAGAAGAAGCAAAAAATATTTTTAACGAATATTACAAAAACGAACCTTTTACGTTTGTTTCTAACGCGCCAATTGCATTGAAACAAGTCGTAAATACCAACAAATGTTTTTTACATATCCAGAAACAAGACGATGTATTATTGATAACTTCTATTATCGATAACCTTACAAAAGGTGCTTCTGGACAAGCTGTAGAAAATATGAACTTGATGTTCGGTTGGGAAGAAAATTTAGGACTTAATCTAAAAACGGTAGCGTTTTAAGACGCTTAAGGCTAAAAGTTTAACGGTAAATGATATGCAAGATTTTAGGAACATAAAAGTTTGGAACGAATTTCATCAACTTACTTTGAAAGTTTATGAGATAACTTCTGAATTTCCTAAATCCGAAATGTTTAATCTAACCTCTCAATTAAGAAGAGCTTGTGTATCTATCCCGAATAATATAGCAGAAGGTTGTGGTAGAAATTCGGATAAAGATTTTTTACGATTCCTTCATATCTCTTTAGGTTCTACAAATGAAACGCTTTATTTATTGATTCTATCAAAAGATTTGAAATTGATAACAGAAGAAATATTTAAAGAACTTGAAGATGAAGTTGAAAAAGTAAAAGCGATGTTATTAGCTTTTATTAAAACAATTAATAATCGTTTAGCGTAAACCGTTAAACGTAAAACTTAAACAAAAATGAAACTATTCGACGTATATCCATTAATGAATGTAACTCCGGTTAAAGCCAAAGATTGTATCCTTTGGGACGAAAACGGAAAAGAATATTTAGACTTATATGGTGGTCACGCAGTGATCTCTATTGGGCATGCACACCCGCATTATGTGCAAAAAATTACAGAACAAGTAAACAATATTGGATTTTACTCTAACTCAGTTCAAATTCCAATTCAAACAGAATTAGCAGAGAAATTAGGACGTTTATCAGGATATGAAGATTATACATTATTCTTATGTAATTCTGGAGCTGAAGCAAACGAAAATGCAGCTAAATTAGCTTCTTTTCATACAGGAAAAGATCGCATCATTGCGTTTAACGGTGCTTTTCATGGACGTACATCTGGATCTGTTGCTTTAACAGATAATCCAAAAATTGTAGCGCCTTTTAATGCGCATCACAAAGTTTCTTTTCTAGATTATAATATTGATGCTATTAAAGAGATTATTGCTGGAGGAGACGTTGCTGCTATTATTTACGAACCTATACAAGGAGTTGGTGGTATTGTTTTACCATCAGATGAATTCGTTCAAGAATTAAGAAATGTTTGTACAGAAAACGGCGTTATTTTGATCGCTGACGAAGTACAATGTGGATATGGACGTTCGGGGAAATTTTTCGCACATCAACATTCTGACATCAAAGCAGATTTGATCACAATGGCAAAAGGAATGGGGAATGGATTTCCAATCGGAGGAGTTTTAATTTCACCAGAATTCAAAGCGTCTTATGGTTTATTAGGAACAACTTTCGGAGGAAATCATTTAGCTTGTGCTGCTGCTGTTGCAGTATTAGATGTAATCGAACAAGAAAACTTAATTGACAATGCTAAAGAAATTGGAAATTATATCGGAATTCAATTAAACAAATTTCCAAAAATCAAAGAGGTTCGTGGTCGTGGCTCAATGATTGGAATCGAATTTGATTTTCCAATTGCAACGTTAAAAAATAACTTATTAACAAAACACAATATTTTTGTAGGTTATGCAGGTACAAATGTTATTCGTTTATTGCCTCCACTTACAATTACAACACAATACGTAGATAAATTCATATCAGCATTAGAAACTGAAATTAACATTATCATCAATGGATAAGACAGTAAAATTAGTATTCCAAGACGGATTAGAAATCGAAGGAAAATCTTTCGGTGCATATACTTCTGCCGCAGGAGAAGTAGTATTTAACACAGCTTTGGTTGGGTACAATGAAAGTTTAACTGACCCTTCATACAAAGGGCAGATTATGGTGATGACAGCTCCAATGATCGGAAATTATGGTGTTCCTGATGATAAAGCGATGATCGAATCAATCGAAACTTGGATGGAATCAAATAAAATTCAAGTTACTGGTTTAGTTGTTTCTTATTATGCAGATGATTATTCGCATTGGAACGCTATCCAAAAATTAGGCGCTTGGTTAGAAAGCCAAAATATCCCAGGTATTTACGGTGTTGATACACGTATGATTACAAAAAAATTACGTGATCAAGGTTCTACTTTAGGAAAGATTGTTGCAGATACAGATGTAGAATTTTACAATCCTGATTTAGATAATTTAGTGGATCAAGTATCATGTAAAGAAGTGATTCGTTACAACGAAGGAGCTGAAGTGAAAATTGTTTTAGTAGATTGTGGGGTGAAAAATAACATTATTCGTTGTTTTGTAGATCGTGGTGTTGAGGTTATTCGAGTACCTTGGGATTATGATTATTCAACATTAGAGTATGATGGTTTATTTATCTCAAATGGTCCTGGAGATCCATCGATGTGTGTTGCTACCATTAATCATATCAAAGAATCTTTGAAAGAAGATAAGCCAATTTTTGGAATTTGTTTAGGAAACCAATTGGTAAGTTTAGCTGCTGGTGCGTCTACTTTCAAATTAAAATATGGACACCGTTCGCATAATCAGCCGGTACAATTAGTTGGAACAAAAAGATGTTTTATTACATCTCAAAACCACGGTTTCGCAGTAGATGATTCGAAATTACCAGAAGGATTCAAAACATTCTTTACGAACTTAAATGATGGTACTTGTGAAGGAATTCGTCACGAATCAAAACCATTCTTCACCGTTCAATTCCACCCAGAAGCTATGGGAGGACCAGTCGATACAGAATATTTATTTGATGAATTTATTGAAGAAGTAAAAAAATATAAAAGTGTAAATTAATTTAGTTAATCAATTTATTTAACCGCAAAGAAGCTAAGATTACGCAGAGAACAAAGAGTAGAGATTAATAAAAATATAAGAGATTTTAATCACTTATTCTTTACGTAATATTTGAGTTCTCTGTCATAAAAATTGGTTAAATTAGATTGTAGATCAATAATAACAGAAGAAAACTTTGATATTCAAGAGTATGATCATAGAAAATGAAATAGCAACTAAAATCATAGGATGTGCAATCAATGTACATTCAGCTCTTGGACCAGGACTTTTAGAAAGTGCATATAAAGAGTGTCTTTATTATGAATTAAATCAAAATGGTCTGTATGTAGAAAAAGAAAAGCCAATGCCTTTGGTTTTTAAAGAAGTAAAGTTGAATTGTGGTTATAGAATTGATTTATTGGTTGAAAATAAAATTGTGATAGAAATAAAAGCGGTTGAGGGATTAAATAACGTTCATTTGGCGCAAACTCTAACCTATCTCAAATTGGGAAATTATAAATTAGGTTTGTTAATGAATTTTAATACTTTTCGTTTAAAAGACGGATTGAAAAGGGTAGTAAATCAACTTTAAACTTCAAATTCTTTGCGAAATCTTTGTGATCTCTGCGGTTAAGAATTAATTAGATTAAACAACAAAACAAAAAAAATAATGAAATCACATATAAAAAAAGTATTAGTATTAGGATCAGGAGCACTAAAAATTGGTCAAGCTGGAGAGTTTGATTATTCTGGTTCGCAAGCGTTAAAAGCGTTAAAAGAAGAAGGAATCAAAACAGTTTTAATTAATCCAAATATTGCAACTGTTCAAACTTCTGAAGGAATTGCAGACGAAGTTTACTTCTTACCTGTAACACCTTACTTTGTAGAAGAAGTAATTAAAAAAGAAAAACCAGACGGAGTTTTAGTTGCCTTTGGAGGACAAACAGCTTTAAACTGTGCGGTTGAATTAAATAAAGAAAATATTTTCGAAAAATACGGTGTTGAAGTTTTAGGAACACAAATTCCTGTGATTGAAGCAACGGAAGACCGTGATATTTTTATCGAAAAATTAGACCAAATTGGCGTTTTAACTGCTCGTTCGGAAGCTGTTGAGACAATAGAAGATGCGATGGCAGCGGGTAAACGTATCGGTTTTCCATTAATCATTCGTGCAGCATACGCTTTAGGTGGTTTAGGTTCTGGTTTCGCAAACAATGAAGAAGAATTATTAGAATTAGTTGATAAAGCATTCAATTATTCTTCTCAAGTTTTAGTGGAAGAATCTTTAAAAGGATGGAAAGAAATTGAGTACGAAGTTGTACGTGATGCGTATGATAACTGTATTACGGTTTGTAATATGGAAAACTTTGACCCGATTGGAGTTCATACAGGTGAATCGATTGTTATCGCTCCATCTCAAACATTAACAAATTCAGAATACCATAAATTACGTGAAGTTGCCATTCGTACTATTCGCCACCTTGGTGTAGTTGGAGAATGTAACATTCAATATGCTTTCGATCCTGTTTCGGAAGAATACCGTGTAATTGAAGTGAATGCTCGTTTATCTCGATCTTCTGCTTTAGCTTCTAAAGCAACTGGATATCCTTTGGCTTTCGTTGCAGCAAAATTAGCATTAGGTTACTCATTAGATGAATTAAAAAATAGCGTAACGCAAACTACATCTGCGATGTTCGAACCGGCATTAGATTATTGTGTAGTGAAATTACCTCGTTGGGATTTAAATAAATTCTACGGTGTTCGTCGTAACATTGGTTCTGCAATGAAATCGGTTGGTGAAGTAATGGCAATCGGACGTTCTTTCGAAGAAGCAATTCAGAAAGGAGTTCGTATGTTAGACATCGGACACAGAGGATTTGTCGCAAATTCATT